>JAKITW010000003.1 GCA_021647905.1 Desulfobacterales bacterium
ATCGATAATACAACATTTAGCATGTGATAATATGAATTCCATAAAGATGTCTGATATTTTCAAAGAAATGGCGATGACAGTTTTAAAAAAGCCAAACTCGATTCCTTCAAGTGAGGCTGCACATGCAGCCTTACTTCTGTCACACGTGGCCTGGAACAGATCAACTGGGCAAGGTTTCAATCATAACGATTGCGAAAACCTCCTGAGCGAATTTGAGAAATCACGGCCTAAATTCTGGACAGAGTTGAAAACCAGGAATTGGGAATCTCTAGTCGATGATCTTATCAGCTACAAAGAACAGCACTTCCCTACTGACAAACGTATCGTTGTTGTTTGCGGCATGAGAGACCATAATATACGCGTTGAGTGGCAAGATCCTGAAGAAATAAAGGGGTAGCTGCCAAACAATTCCCGCAGGATAATAACCATTGTGACCACATTGGGCAAGATTTGGCATGCATTGTACCCCATACTGTCAGCGGTTCTTCACTGTCTCGGTCTTATATTTATCAAAAACAGGAATAGGGGTCGGATTTATTTAAGAGTTTGTAAAATAATAACTTGGCCGTTTATGATGGGTGTGTTAATATGGTCGCATGGATATTGAAAAGGCAATTAGGGATCGTTATCAAAATCTTGAATGGGTATTAGATGAACGGCTCAGGCGTTTATATGCTGCTGCCGAAGCCAAAGCATTGGGGCATGGCGGCATAACGCTTGTACAAAAAGCAACGGGAGTTGCACGAAACTCGATAAAACAAGGATTGAAGGAACTCTCGCAACGAGCGACAGGGGCGGAAGATACTGCATTCCAAAGAATACGCCGAGCAGGAGGCGGTCGAAAGGCATCTGTCAAAGCAGACAAAGGATTGCGAGTTGCTCTGGAAAACCTTGTCGAGCCCGTTACTCGAGGTGATCCTGAGTCGCCGTTACGCTGGACCTGTAAGAGCTTGCGGCAATTGGAAGCTGAGTTACGGTCACAGGGATATGTCGTCAGTCATTCTTCGATAGGCAGCCTGTTGAAAGAGTTGGGTTATAGCCTGCTGGGCAATCGCAAGACCCTGGAAGGTTCGAGCCATCCTGATCGTAATGCACAATTTGAGTTTATAAATCTACGAACAGAAGAGGCTATGCGTAATGGGCAGCCGGTTATTTCAGTTGACACCAAGAAAAAAGAGTTGGTTGGGCAGTACAAAAACGGAGGAAAAGAATTACGACCAAAGGGTGACCCTGAACAAGTTAAAGTGTATGACTTTGTAGATAAAAATTTAGGAAGAGCGAACCCTTATGGCGTTTACGATATGGCTAACAATTCTGGATGGGTTAGTGTCGGTACCGATCATGACACTGCAAGCTTTGCAGTCTCTACAATTCGTCGGTGGTGGTTTGCTATGGGCAAGGAGCTCTATTCTGGTGCCCGTGAATTGGTAATCACAGCAGATGGTGGCGGTAGTAATGGTTCCAGGGTACGCCTGTGGAAGGTTGAACTACAGAAGTTAGCCAACGAGCTTGACATGTCCATACGGGTCAGTCACTTCCCTCCAGGAACGAGCAAATGGAACAAGATTGAACATCGATTATTTTCGTTTATCAGCATGAACTGGCGAGGTAAACCACTGGTCAGTCATGAAACGATTGTTAATTTAATTGCCTCTACCACAACTAGAAAAGGATTGAAAGTACGAGTTGAGCTTGATTCTGGACATTACCCGAAAGGGGTTAAGGTAACAGACGATGAGTTAGGGGCAATACAAATTGTGCGTGATGAGTTTCATGGAGAATGGAACTATTCAATTCTTCCAATCAAAAAATGAATGGCCGTGTTATTGTTTTACAGGCCCTAATTCCTCGATATGAATGAATCAAACGGCAAAAATCGCCGCCCCCCCCCTGCCGGTTCAGTTGACCAGGGCCACAGCGGGCCTATTAAAAATAGTTAAATAATTCAAGTCAGTTGCCATGGCCATCTTTGTCGTGTGGCCCTGTCAACTGACCTTTTCGTTATGCCTCAAAGGAGTACATGATAAAATGAAGAATATTGTTTTTCTCTTTTCGCTATTATTAATATTGGGTTGTGCCTCGAACTCAGGAGTTGTACCTATCGGCCCAGAAACATTTATGGTGTCTCGCCAAGCTGCTACAGGTTTTTCTGGCTTAGGAACTTTAAAAGCCGATGCATTTAAAGAAGCGAACGAATATTGCACCAGTCAAAATAAAAATATACGGGTGGTCAACACTAATGAATCCTCACCACCATATGTAATGGGCAACTTCCCACGAGCTGAAATACAGTTCATGTGCCTCGACAAAAATGATGCTGAATTAACGCGCCCCAAAATGCAAAAAGCACCAGATACAGTAATTGAAATCAAGTAAATACTAATACAGAACCATGCTGCTTTGGGACAATACGATGAAATTGTATCACCACGACCTCGAAATTGATCTAAATGACGCATGGTGGGAAGAGGCGAAGATGGAAGACTTCGTGCCGAAAAGTTCGGCTTATCGAGTTGATCTCGATGCTATGAAAGGTCGCAAAGTCTTCGAGGTCAGTATAAATGAGGTTCGTCCAGTAAAAAGAAACCGGGAGCATTACGCGTTTCTTTTAAAGCGCTTCGCCTTTTCCCGGATGGCGTGGTTGTCGAACAGGTGCTCGAAGGTACCGTTAACCAAGGCGCAGCGTAGTTTGAGCATGTTGTTGCAATTTGACACCAACCACCAGGCACCGCTTCGTTTGATCCGGACATGGCAGATGAACTTATTGGCGGACTCGATGCCCCCGCTGCCAATAGCATAACCGCCCCGCCGGGCACCGTGGTAATTGAAGCGGTCCTTGTTGTTGCTCAAATAGTTGGCTGTCTTTCGAATAAGTTCCTTTACCGTGTCGTTTACAGGGCGCATCCGCTTAATACCGCCAATAACTGCACCCACTTCACCCTTATGTGAAAGGCGTGCCATGGTACTTTCCACCCAGAGAAAGGCCTTTTGGGGATCGGCAGCGTATTGAGCATTGGCCAAGGCGTGAACATGTTCCGAGCAGTGGTAATAATCCAGTACTTCACGAGCTCCGGGAAAGGCCTGCTGCATGGCTTTCCATAGCCACGATGCTCCGTCCCCAACCAGGCATGGACGAACTTTTTTCAGCGGAATCCTGGATGCCGCCACCTTGAGCGCCTTGCCAAGTTCCTCGGCATCGCAAACCTGGTGCCAGCTGGCGATATGCACGATACGGTCATCATTGAGGAGATATAGCCTGAAGCCCTTGGCCTCCTTGTATTCACCGGGGCCCCACTTTTCATCGCGGCCCTCTCCGCGGGGACGGGTGGGAGTGTGCGCGCCGTCTGTTGCCGCCACCAGCACTGGACGCCGTTTTTTCTTGCCTCTCACCTCATCGATACGCCGTTCGATTTCCTCGGCAGAAGGAATGACATCTTCCACCGTGGCATCTTTGCTGAACTGCGCAAATAAGTCATGCATCCGATGATCGCTGAAGGAAACACCTGTGGACTTGAAAAAGAGTTCGCTGGCCCGTTCAAAGGGCAGGTCGGCCAGAAACTCCAGCGCCAGTTTTTGGAGGTCATCCTGTTTTTTGCGGGGAGACAGACCAATCGTCGCGTCAGCCGGGAAGAAACCGTGCTTGCAAGGAGCACAGTAGAAATAAGGGCGAGCAATGGTCGACGCCCCGAGCAATGTCTCGATCGTCCTGGGAGCCTGTGTACTCCTGTTGACCTTTTTCCGGCAACATGGGCATTCCGCCTGCTGCTGCGACAACACATCACCGTGTTTTGCCTGGACAAGCCCTTCCATGGCTGCTTTCAATAACGCCGGCTGCGCCTTGGATATGGCCTGGGTGATATCCATCAGGGTCATCTTCTTTTCCGAAAGGATGTCTTCGGCAAGGGCATCGACAAAGGTGTCAACGGCAGCTTTCATCATGTCTCGGTAGCTCTCGATCAGGTGCTGTTGTAACTGGGCGTCCAGTATGCTGATATCGACGGCGGCGCTCATGCCACGCCTCCTTCGTGAACATACCGGAGGCGCTCGCGAAAATCACGAACAAGCGGCAAGACAAGGATGTCTTTCTTCCGGCCGTGCTCATGAAACCGGTTGTCTTTCTTGGCATACCCGGCAGTCTCGCCTACAACGGTCCAATTAGCCGCCTTATAGCAGGTTCCGGCAAATCTAGCCTGGTCGACAAATGTTTCCAGCAGATAAGGCGGATACCCATAGAATTTCCGCCAGTCATTGCCAATGGTTCTGGCCGACAGGCCAAGCAGATGCGACGCAAGATTCTTGACCTTGACCCAGGGAAGAATCAAAAAACGGTTGTTATTGACCACATGGCGGATGTTTCCACTCCTGGCAGCAGGATTCCAGCCTATGAAACGGTCTCGGGCAGCAATCCTGAATACACTGGAACTCCACGATAAACAGGCAATAGGCCGACCGCCCATCCAGGCGATATATTTCAGGTGTGATCCGACAATAATCCGAAAACCCTCATAATGGTATCGATGGACCAGGTAATTCCATAACCCCTCATGTTCGGTCCGTCGGACCATTGTCAGCCCGATAGGCGAAATATCCCCAAAAGCAGCCTCCAGCGGGGTGTCGTTCACCTCAGGAGGAGCGGACGGAGGGACGTAATAGCGGCGTCGCGGGTGATTGGCAAGGCCTGTCTTTGGCGGTGGCAGCGAAATGAGGCCCTTGCTTTCCAGCTTCCTCAACAAAATTCTGCACACCTGCCCTTTGAGTTGACCGTTTTCCTGGCGCCAGTCCCACTGCCGGCAAAGTTCCTTGGAAATGGCCACGCGACCCTGGGCCCAACGCCCTGTGATGACCGACTCGATTTGATGAAGTTCCGCCGATCCGATACGTTTGCCACGTATAATGAGTTCTGTATCCATGGTCTTGCCTCCTTGCTGAAAACAAGGTAACAAGACCTGGTAAGGAACGCAAGTTGATTTTCAAGAAACGCGTAATGCTCCCACAATTAGCTCAACATTGGCCATTTTATACGGTGCGCCACTTCGTTCTGCACCGTATAAAATGGCAAGTTAGCATGGCGATGGTGCCCCGCTGCGCGCGGCACCATCGACCCGAGTTGAGCGGTAGACCCGCTCCCACGTCTTGCTGGCGGCTGGCATTGGCTCCGCTGATACTACATTCCAGCCACTCGGGTTTAATCATGGCTTGTGCGCTGATTCGCGGCCGCCATCAAAAGTCGTCGGAGCGGACACTGGCCACTGTCTGATCAGAAACAAAATTCTGATCAGACAGCACCCAGCGCCGCTCAACTCGGGTCGTTGGCCGAGGAAATCGATTTGACATGAGCTGTAATGTGGACTATTATAGCTATTAGAATCCATATCGTAGAGGTGTACTATGAGAACCGTCCAGATGACCCTTGATGATGATCTTGTCAAAGCGGTTGACCGTGTTTCGAAGCAACTTCACACAAATCGTTCTGCTTTCACACGGAATGCCCTTCGTGAGGCGCTTGCTCGATATAGCCTTGAGCAACTAGAACGGAAACACCGCCAAGGGTATGAACGGCACCCAGTATCTACCGATGAGTTCTCTGTTTGGGAAAAGGAACAGGCTTGGGGTGACGAATGAAACACGGTGAAATCCGTTGGTACAAATTCGCCAAGCCGGATAAAAAGAGGCCTGTTCTTATCCTAACACGAGATTCTGTATTGGAATATCTTGGTGAAGTAACTGTTGTCCCCATTACAAGTACGGTTCGCGACATACCATCCGAGGTTTTTCTCTCAAAAGCCGACGGCATACCCAGGGATTGCGCTGTAAACTGTGACCACCTGCAAACTGTCTCGAAGGGAAAAATCGGCTCCCTGATTATAACCTTGCCCCCGGCAAAAATGGCTGATGTCAGCCGTGCAATTCGATTTGCCCTCGATATCTGAAACAGGAATGGCCAATCGGGTAGCCGGAGGTCTTTCTCCCCCGGCCCTCACACCACCTAGCAAGCGGGTCCGCACTAGGCGGTTCCCATGAGCTACCGCGCCGTAGCGGGGTAATGGACGTTTACCCACAGTTCTTTGACAGACAACAGACCTTGATCCTTCAGTCCGCCTCAGGCGGATCATCCCCGACTGGGTGGCCAGTGTCTTGGCGAGTCGATATGGTCCTTTACGGCTCAGGCCGATGGATATGGCCAGCCGCAGGTTTGTACCGAGTTTGACAAGTTCGCGGACCTTGGTACGGCAATGATTTCTGCACGGATTTTTCTGACCTCAACCTCGGGCTCAAAAGCTACAAGGG
Organism: Desulfobacterales bacterium; assembly: GCA_021647905.1. Classification (NCBI taxonomy): domain Bacteria; kingdom Pseudomonadati; phylum Thermodesulfobacteriota; class Desulfobacteria; order Desulfobacterales; species Desulfobacterales bacterium. The sequence goes on from JAKITW010000003.1 coordinate 6,289, forward strand.
GCCGCCCCTTCCGCTTCGCCCCCATCGTCATCGGTCCAGGGCTTCGCTTGGGTGAGACCGACGCCGACGGTGACGAAGCTACAGGGGCTTAACATCCCATTTTTGGTGCTATACTTGGGTTGGGAAATCCGGATAGACCCTCTTTTTTCAGTGACGGCGAACTGGTGCCGGCTGAGCATCTGCGCCGGGTCGAGGTGCTGGGCTATGCGGCAGTGGCGATCACCGACCATGCCGATGCCTCGAACATGGACTTTATCATCCCCCGGATCATCCGGGCGGCCGAGACCCTGAACCCCTTCTCAAGGACCCGGCTGATTTTCTGACCGCCGAAATGGCCGAAACCGTGGCCCTGGGCGCGGGCCTGGATAAGGGTCAATATGAAAGAATCCGCAGGGACATGGCCGCGCTGGTGGCCCGGGTGACAGAGAAAAAGTAGAGCGGAACTTTCAGCCCCACGGGGGTGCGGCAAAATAGCGTAATGGATCAACGACCCGGATCCCGTTCTTGTCGTAGGGTCTGTTAAGCCTGGCCACAATCTGGGTGGTTTTTTCAGGCTTTAAACGTCTGGCGTAATAAGCAAGATGCCTTGCAGGGACATCATCACTGTATTTCACCTCCACCAGTTCCTCCACCACCCCTTCCCTGATGATGACAAAATCCACCTCTCTCCCCTCCTTGTCTCGGATATAGCGCAGTTCATAGCGGAATCCATCCCGGTCTTCCCGAAAATGGAGGCGTTTGAGCAGCGAGGTTGCCACCAGGTTTTCAAAACAGGCCCCCGCATCTCCCAGGACATCACCGTTGTCAAAGAAATAAACCTTGGGCGGCTTCAGCACAGCCCGCGGCAAGGATTTGGTGTAAGGTCGGACCGCAAAAACAAGATACATCCGTTCCAGGACCTCCAGCCATGCCTTGACTGTTTTTGGCGATACCTGGATGTCGCCAGCCAGGTTGGATAAAACGACCATGCTCCCGACCCGGGATCGGAGAAGGTCGAGAAACAGGCTGAGGCTCTGGATATTGCGGACCGATTCGAGATCACGGACATCCTCCCTGATTACCCGGTCAAGCCGTTCACGCCGCCAGCGGCGTGCCTCGCGTTCATTGTTGTCCAGGAACGGTTCAGGGAAACCGCCCACGGTCATCAGCCGGGTAAAAGCATCCGCTGGAGCAATGCCGACCGGAATCTCGTCAAGGGTAAAGGGATGCAACCGCCAGTAATGATATCTGCCGAGCAGGGAATCTCCGCCCCGGCGGTACACATCAAGCCTGGCCGACCCTGTCACCAGAAAAGAATGTTCATTGCCGGTCACATCGTACAGCCCCTTTAACCAGTTTTTCCAGCGGGGAAACTTGTGCAGTTCGTCAAGGACGAGCAGCCTGTCCTCATTGGTCCATTTTCGGGCAAGTATATCCTGCCGGTCATCATCAAAGTCCCAGTTCAGATAGCGACCGCCTCTGTTCTCCCGGGCCAGGATGTTTTTCGCCATTGTTGTTTTGCCGACCTGGCGTGGGCCGCCGACAAAAACCATCTTTCTGGCGAGGTCGTTGAGGACATATGGAGCAATGTATCGCATATGTCTATTTTAGACTCTACTCCAAAAGAGTCAAGGCTGTTTTGGAGTAGAGGGTAAAATAGACTGACCAGCGACAATTATAATTCCCCCCTGACGACAATTATTTTCCCCGGTTGATTTGGAATCCGATTATTCATGTTCCTCAAAGGAGGACACGAATTGTCCTGACCTATTCCAACTGGGAGACCGGTACGACTTGTTTTTCCGAGAGTTTTGAAAGCTTGAGCGAGGGGCTGCAGCACGCCTTATGGAAACTTGGCGGCGTTCCGGAGATGCACCAGACATTTGTTCTTGTAACCTATGGTTTCATAACCAAATTTTTTTATCTGAAGGCGGAGATTCCTCTGCTGCAAACGGTTGGGCAGGGATCAGATCTCGCAGGAACTGCTCGCAGGGGAGACAGAGGATATTTTTTATTACAAGTCGTTCATTACCGCGGTAGAGAAGGACAGACCTGGCCTCCGGGTAGTCTTCCTGGAAGGCGGTTAGCCCTCTGAGCATTTTGTTGTTGACCCTGGCTGAATTCTTGACCTCAATGGCCCAGAAGGTGTCCTGACCATAGAGTATAAAATCAACCTCAAGCCTTGATTTTGTGCGCCAGTAATAGAGGTTACAAGTTTTGTTGCTATATGCTATCCAGGCTCTTAAGTGCTGGGCAACGAGGCTTTCAAGTGCGGCTCCGTCAATTTCATGGGGGCTGTCCAAGGGGCCTGTTGGCCGCAAGGACCGAAAAACTCCGCTATCAAAATAATATAATTTAGGATGGGAAGCCAGATGCCGCTTAGCCCGCCTGGAAAAAATCGGCACCCGGAACGACAGTAGCAGGTCTTCAAGGACAGCAAGATAGTTATCCACGGTTTTTCGTTTGACCTGGCATTCCCTTGCCACCTCAGAGACATTCAAAGTCGATCCGTGGGAAAAACTGACCGCTTCTAAAAAGCGACTGAAGGCCCCAATATTGCGCACAGCTCCTTCCATCTGCACTTCTTCTTTCAAGTAGAGAGCGACATACGAATCAAGAGTTTCCCGCGGACTCGCAGAGTGGGTGATCAGGGGGACCAGGCCGATCTGCAGGCTGTCTGTCAGAGAGAAAGATTTGCCTATCTCGGCAGCCATGAAAGGATGCATTGTTTTAATAATGGCACGGCCGGCCAAAAGATCGACCCCGGTCCTTTTCAATTTCCGCGCACTGGAGCCGGTAAGAATGAATTGGCGGCCAGATCCCTCTTCGATAAGCTGATGAACTACATCAAGAAGTTCGGGGATTTTCTGGACTTCATCAATGATTATGGTCTTACTCTTTGCACCGCGCACCACCTCGCGTAATCGTTCCGGACTTGCCGAATATACTCGAAACACCTCCGGCGATAGAAGGTCTATCATCTCAGAGCTTTTGTAATGCTGTTTAAGCCAGGTTGATTTTCCTGTTCCTCTCGGCCCGAAAAGAAAATAACTTTGCTGGGGTGCCTGGAAAAAACGACTCACTGTTTCCATTTTTGCTTCCTTTTTTGCATTTCAAGTACAAAATATCACTAGAGTGAGGTACGTGCAAGGCAATTATTTCTGCAGAGATACTCTGCAATAAAAATCACCATCAAAGAGGTCGTTTGAAAATTTGCCGCAGGATATCCAGCAGAAGGCACGGGGCAGCAATCGGACCCGTCAGGAAACCGTGATGGGACCCGGTGGCGCTGGATTGACTTGGCCCGCTATATGAAAAAATCCGCACGGATATGGCCGCGCTGATTGCCCGGGTAACGGGATCCCCCCCTCACCAATGCAAGAAAACAAAAAAGGGGTGATGACAATGCATGTGCTTTGTCGTCGCCCCTTTTAATACAAACTCCCTGAAAGATTTTTCAGCGGCACCGGCACCAGGGATTGCCGGCAGTCAACTCATTGCCCTTTTCGTCATAGACGTCGCAGCGGGCCCGCAGCCCCTTCTTGCCCGCCTGACGGGTGGATATGGTGACCCATCCGTTTGCCGGGGTTTTTTTATTGCACCGCAGGTTGCAGTTTATTCCCGGAACCTGGAAGGAGATAAAGGTGTTGCCGGCGCACCCTGCCTTGTCGCCCGGACAGGCGCCCTGGTCACCGGCCTTGATCTTGGCCTTGTAACAGTCCGAACAGTCACCGCCTTGAACCGCAATGGTGTTGCCGGTGTCGTTGTAGACCGTAAATGCACCGGCCGGACTGCCCGCTAAAAACATGAAAGATACCATTGCAACGAAAAACCAGCTGATCTTCATAACATCTCCCTCCTTTCACGATTGCAGGTTTCTTGACCAGCAGGGCTGGACCATATGGCCGGCCGCAACAAAAAAATCAAAAACATCACTCCGGCATGGCAGGGACCGCGCTTGCTGGCCGACCCCCATATAAAACAACAAGCCGGCAAGAAATAAAAACAATTTATCAGGATATGTTGATCCGGAGGGGGCGAAGGCGAATATTTTTACCACCACCGGCCTGAAAAAAGAGCGGAAAAGGGGCTGCGCTTTTTTTTACCGGCCGGCAGGATCAGGGATGATCAGCAGCCGGGTTGGCCAGCAGCCAGAAACGGATCGCGGTCCGGCCGCTCTCCCTTTCCCGTCCGCTGATCGCCACCCGGTTAAGCCGCCGTTTAAGAGAGACCTTGTTTTCGATCCGGGCGACCCCGTCGGTGATAACGGCCTGGTGCCAGCCCAGTTCGCTCACATAGATACCCACGGTTCCCGGCCGGTAGCGTTCGGGAAACAGGAGTCTGGCGCTGAAGGCGTCAGGGGCCGGATCAACAAGCGGCACCATGTCGGGCACAGGATCGGTAATGGGCAGATCGACCCGCTCCAGGACCATCCGGAAATGATCCATGGTGGACCAGTCCTTCCCCAGGATCGGCTCCCTGGGGATGGTCATCGGCCCGGTCTGTTCGCTGACCGAGCCGGGGTCCTGGGTGAAAACCGCGTCATAGCCGGCCTCCCTGGCGATATTGATGACGGTCCGATTGTACTCGCCGTACGGCACGGCAAGGAACCGGGGCCGGTAGCCGAGTTCGCGGCTCAATATCCGGTGACTTTTAGTGAGATCGTCCCTGATCCAGTTCCGGTAGGCGGCCTCATCCATCCCTGCCGGCGGCAGGGCCATGCGATGATGTCCATAGCCGTGGTCCTGGAAATCCACCCCGGCGGCCTGCATTTCCCGCACCTGGTCCCAGGTCAGGTAATCCCAGTGGCGGTCATCGGTGGCCTTGGTATAGATGAAGACCGTAAAGGGATAACCGTACTGTTTCAGGATCGGCCAGGCCCACTGGTAGACACTCTTGTAGCCGTCGTCAATGGTGATCACCACCCCCTTTTCCGGCAGCGGTTGTTTAAGCTTCAGGGCCTTGACCAGGTCGGCCAGGGGAATGACCTGGAAGTTGTTTTCCCTGAGCCAGGCCATCTGCTCGGCGAACCGTTCAACCGTCACATTGGTGGTGGGATAGCGCTGATCGCCGAAACGGTGGTAGATGAGCACGGTCACATTGCCGGCAAAAACCGCGGCCGCCGGACCGGCAACGAAAAAAAGGGCGAGCAGGAAAAGTGTTGCCACTCGGCCCGGCCACCCCTTGAAAGAAATCATCATCTGTCCCTGCTACGTTTCCGAACTGGGCGCCGGCCCCGGGCCAAGGGCCTGCTGCCGGCTGCCCGGCAGCAGGGAGAGTCGATCATACCGCTTGAGATCATTACCCCGGATCATCTCCTGGACGTCCAGCACATAGGCCTCCCGCCGTTCCGAGTATAAGCGCAGTCCCTCGGCCAGGGCCAGGGGATCGCTGGTCTGCCGCCGGATCTCACGGAGGGGCTCATAGGCGGCCAAGCGGTTGATGGTGAGGAGATAGCCCCGCACCGAGTCAAGGATCGAATCATAGGCCTTGACCTTGTGGGTCTTGCCCTCTTCCCGCTGGGACGGGACAATCCCCCTCCCCCCCCAGGTCCAGATGCCGAACAGGTTGTTGCCCTGGCGGACAAAACGGGAACGGCCCCAGGATGATTCAATCGCCCCCTGGGCCAGAACAAGGCTTATCGGCAACACATCCACCCGCCTGAGCAGCAGATTGGCCCTGGCGGTGCGATACTTTCGGACGAGACCATAAACAAAATCTCTTTCCTCACTGGAAAGGAAAGAGTCCCAGGAGCCGGGCCGGCCCTCCCACCCTTGGCGGGTAAAGACCAGTTCATCCGGGGCATATCCGGTTTTGGCAATAATCGCCAGCAACCATGATCGTTCCAGCCGCACCTCGTTCAGGGCGATCATCGCCACCGGCAGCAGGGTGTGGAGAAATATCTTTTTAGTGACCCGTACGTCCTGGAAGGTATGGAGATTTGCCGGATAGCTGGTAAACTCCACCGCCGGCACCCGGGTCTCCGGGGTGATCTGCCACAGGTTGAGCTGTTTGAGCTGCCCGATTCTGGCGGTCACCGTGTTGGTCTCCGCCGAGGCGAGCACAACCGGCTGTCCCGGGGCAAGATCCTGGGGAGGGGCGATGGCGATATGGCTTAAGAAAAATGTCAGATAAACAAGGAATGTCATAAGTAAAAAAAGAGCTGAAAAAATAAAACGACGGTCCATCCTCCGGTTGCCGAACATCATTATCCGGCTGGGGACGGAATCGTTCCGGTTCATTGTCTGCGGAGTCTGCGACATGATAGTCATGGCCCGGCCCGGTCAAACCGAGCAGGCGCGAGCCCCACCCTGGATTATTGTCAGCCGAAATAAATTCGGAAGGGGGTTTATTTATAGGAAATCGAAAGAAAATGCAAGGAAAGATCGTCTCAAGATGAAAGAACCGGCTGTTTTATCGGACAAAACAGCTTATTCTTTTTTTTCGGGCTTAAACAAGGTGAGTTGCCCTGGTCTCTGCCTGCCGGATTTCTTCGGCTCCGGGGAGGGGGAGGACGTAGCGGCGGCACCCTTGGCCGCGGGCGGTGTTGCCTGGGAATCAGCCGGCCGGGCCGGAGCCGGACTCTTTGGCTCGTCTGATACCTGGACCGCCAGCTCGGCGATTCTCCGTACCGGTCGATTGGCCACCCGCCTGCCGATGGCCCCTACCCCCTTGATGAGAAAGTCGTCCATCCGGATCCGCATCGAATTGGATTTGGCCCGGGCCAGGGGTGTGAAATCCACCCGGAAACGGATCCCCTTGCCGGTCCTGAGCAGCAGAATCGCCGACTTTTTATGTTCCGCAAACAGGCGGTACTCCTTGCCGACAATGAACTTCGGGGTGTGGAACCGTTTCACATAAACCAGCTGCTGGCGGCCGTCCCGGTAGACCAGGTTGAAGATCTCCCCGGGATCAACAGGCATCTTGCCGGCCCAGAACAGGTCATGGCCGACAAAGACCTTGTCCGTCACGTTAATCACCTTATAGAGGCCGTCCTTGTAAACAAGCAGGATCCGGTCATACTCGGAGCAGGCGATTGCCACGTCGCCGTCGGTCTTGACCTGGTGGCCCAAAAGCCCGGTCTCCCGGTGGTAGCCCACGGTGAGATTGGACAGGGCCACCTTGCGCGCCTCCACCTCCTTGAAGGCCCTGAGTTCGGTGCGCCGCGGGTAAGAGGGGCCGTATTTCTCGAGCAGCCCCTCCAGATAGCTGATCGTATAGGAGACCATGTCCTTGAGATGATTTTTAATCCGCCGGATGGATTTGTTGATCTCCTTGATCTCTTTATGCTGTTTCTTCAGGTCAAAAAGGGAGATCCGCTTGATCCGGATCTCCAGCAGGTGATCGATGTCCTCCCGGCTGACCGGACGTCCCAGTTCTCCGGCAAAGGGTTCCAAACCCTGGGTCACGGTGTCGATGATCGCCTTCTGCGAGGTGCATTCCTCGATCCGCTTGTAGATCCGCTGCTCGATGAAGATCCGTTCCAGGGTGCGCAGGTGCAGTTTTTCCTTGAGCCGACCCAGGTCGATCCGCAACTCCTTTTCCAGGTCGTTGACCAGTTTGCCGGTGTTGTAGGAGACCACCTCCTCCACTGTCAGGTTATATGGGGTGTTGTCCCGGATCAGCATCAGGTTGGGCGAGATGGAGATCTCGCAGTCGGAAAAGGCGTACAGGGCCTTGATCGTGTCCCGGGCATACACCCCGCGGGCCAGCTTGATCTCGATCTCCACCTCCTCGGCGGTGTAGTCGTTGATGGAGACGATCTTGATCTTGCCGGCCCGGGCCGCCTTTTCAACGCTGTTGATCAGGGATTCAGTGGTGGTGCCGTAAGGGATCTCCTTGATATGGATGGTCTTGTCATTGACCTCAACGATCCTGGCCCGGCACTTGAGCCGGCCGTTGCCGTGGTTGTAGCCGGACACGTCCAGCAGCCCGCCCTGGATAAAATCCGGATAAAGCTCAAAGGGCTCGTCTCTCAATATTTTGATCTGCGCCTCCAGCAATTCACGGAAATTGTGGGGCATGATCTTGGTGGCCATGCCCACCGCGATCCCCTCGGTGCCGTGGAGGAGCAGAAAGGGCAGCTTGGCCGGCAGGGTCACCGGTTCCTGGAGCCGGCCGTCATAGGAGGGCACGAATTCGGTGAGGTCCTTGTTGAACAGGGTCTCGCGGGCCAGCGGCGAGAGCCGACATTCGATGTAGCGGGGGGCCGAGGCCTGGTCCCCGGTATGGATGTTGCCGAAGTTCCCCTGCCGCTCGATGAGATAGCCCTTGTTGGCCAGGTTGACCAGGGCCCCGAAGATGGAGCTGTCGCCGTGGGGGTGGAGTTTCATCGAGTCGCCCACCACGTTGGCCACCTTCTGGAAGCGGCCGTCGTCCATGTTGAACAGGGTCTGGAGGATGCGGCGCTGGACCGGTTTCAACCCGTCGTTGATATCCGGAATGGCCCGTTCCTTGATCACATAGGAGGCGTACTCCATGAAGTTGCGATCAAAGAGCTGGTGCAGCTTGCCGACTTGCCCGGAGGTCTCCATGGCCTTATACCAGGTGCTCCATGATGTACTCGCGCCGATCCGGCGTATTCTTGCCCATATAGAAGCTCAGGACCTTGGGCACCTCGCTTAACCGGTCAATGGTCACCTGGCGAATCTTCATGTCCTTGTCGATGAACTGTTTGAACTCCCTGGGCGAAATCTCGCCCAGGCCCTTGAAGCGGGTCATCTCCACGTTGAGCCGGGCCTTGCCCCGGCCGGCCAGCTTCCTGCTCGCCTGGTCGCGCTCCCTGTCCGAGTAACAGTAGATGGTTTCCTTCTTGTTCCGAACCCGGAAAAGGGGCGTCTCCAGGATGAACACATGGCCCATCTTGACCAGCGGTTCATAGTAGTGGAGAAAAAAGGTCAGCAGCAGGTTGCGGATATGGAGGCCGTCCACGTCGGCGTCCGTTGCCAGGATGATCTTGTCGTAACGAAGGTTGCCCACCGACTCCTCGATATTAAGGGCGCACATCAGGTTGTACATCTCTTCATTCTTGTACATCAGGGCCAGGTTCTGGCCGAACACGTTCAATGGTTTGCCCTTGAGCGAAAACACCGCCTGGGTCATCGGGTCCCGGGAACTGACAATGGAGCCGGCCGCGGACTGTCCCTCGGTGATGAACAGCATGTTCTCCCGGCCCGGGGGAGAGGGTTTTCCCCGGGAGGGATGGTACTTGCAGTCCTTGAGCTGGGCGATCTTGATCGCCACCTTCTTGGCCTTTACCCGGGCCTCCTTGCGCACCTGCTGCAATTCCTTGCGCACCTTCTCGTTGTGCTGGATCTTTTCCAGCAGCCGCTCGGCGGTGTCGCTGTTCTTGTAGAGATGGGCCGCCACCGCGTCCTTGACCACGTTGACGATCCAGGCCCGGATCTCGGTGTTGCCCAGCTTGTTCTTGGTCTGGGACTCGAACACCGGGTCCTTGATCTTCACTGCAAAGGCGCCGACAATACCTTCCCGCACATCATTGCCGATAAATTTTTTATTGGAGTTGCAGTACTCGTTCACCCCCTTGAGCACCCCCTCCCGGAACGCCGACAGGTGGGTCCCGCCCCCGCTGGTATAGGTGCCGTTGACAAAGGAAAAATAACTGTCCCCGTAGTTGTCGGTGTGGCAGAAGGCAAACTCCAGGGTGGCGTCCTTAAAGTAGATGGCCGGATAGAGATGGCTGCCGTTCACCTCCCGTTCGAGCAGGTCCTTGAGCCCGTTGGCGGAAAAGAAACGTTCCTCGTCAAGATAGAGATTGAGGCCGGCATTGAGATAGGCGTAGCGCCAGAGCCGCTGCCGGACATATTCCAGGTCAAAAACATAGTCGTCGAACAGCTCTTTTTCAGGCCTGAACTCGATCAGGGTGCCGTTTTTCTCCCTGGTCCTGCCTTGTTTCTCCTCCTGCAGCACCCCCTGGTAAAAATGGGCAGCGGCATATCGGCCGTCCCGGAAGGAGGTCACCTTGAAGGTCTCGGCCAGGGCGTTGACCGCCTTGGTGCCCACCCCGTTCAGCCCCACGGAAAACTGGAACACATCGGTATTGTACTTGGCCCCGGTATTGATCACTGAAACGCACTCCACCAGCTTGCCCAGGGGAATACCCCGGCCAAAGTCCCGCACCCGCACCGTTCCCTCCTGGCTGATGAAGACGTCGATCCGCTTGCCGGCCCCCATGATGAACTCATCCACTGCATTGTCGATGATCTCCTTTAACAGGATATAAATCCCGTCATCAGGATGGGTGCCCCGGCCGAGACGACCGATGTACATACCCGGCCGCAGCCGGATATGTTCCAGGGAACTCAAGGTCTTAATCTTACTTTCGTCGTAGTTGTGCGCAGGTAGGCTCATATGCTGAGTTCATGGGATAGAATTCGTCAGAAAGATCGTATTGTCGTGTCCGATTACGGTCACTGCCATCCCAGCGGACAATGACCAAGATACGGGGACATGGCATACTATATATGGACGAAGCATAAAACTTATACACAATATGTAGTGGCCGGGCAACTAAAAAATCAGAACGGAAAATCGTCTCTCCCCTGCCGAGGGGGTTGAACCGTACGGGAATTCTCCGTGGCCGATGCGGAAACAGTTGCTTTTTTCTGGTATAGTCTTCCGTGAAAAGTCTGGTTTAACCGCGGAGAACGCCGAGGTCACAGAGCTAATTATTTAAAATAATAAAAGTTTCTCTGCGGCCTCTGCGTACTCAGCGGTAAATATTTTAGTTTTTACGAATGCATCACCCTTCACGGTTTAAAAATATCATGTCCACAAGCAGAGCGCTTCCCACCTCCATGGCCCTGAGCATTGCCGGTTCCGACCCCTCGGGCGGGGCCGGGATCCAGGCCGATCTGAAGACTTTTTGCATGGTCGGGGTATACGGCGGCGCGGTGATCACCTGTCTCACCGCCCAGAACACCAGGGGAGTCGCCTCATATCGCCCGGTGGACCCGGAATTGGTGGGCCAACAGATCAAGCTGGTGCTGCAGGACCTGCCGGTCAGCCATATCAAGATCGGCATGGTCGGCACCGGAGAGATTGCCATCCATATCGGCGCGGCCCTGGAAAACTTCAGCGGTGAAATTGTCTGTGATCCGGTGCTGGCCGCCACCTCCGGCCTGAGCCTGCTCAAGGAATCGGCCCGGGCGGCCTACCGTGACCAAATCCTTGCCCGGGCCACGGTGTTGATCCCCAACCTTGAAGAGTTATCCCTGCTGGCGGAACGATCCTGCGCAAACCCGGCCGGGGAGATCGCCGCCGGCAGGATACTTTTCGACCGTTTCCCGCGGCTGCGCTCTATTGTTATCAAGGGAGGCCATCGGCCGGACGACGATCCGATAATCGACCGGCTGCTGGTCCGCCGGCCCGGCGGCGCGGTGGAAATCACGGCCAGAAGCCATCCCCGGGTCCGTTCCAGAAACACCCACGGCACCGGCTGCACCATGGCCGCGGCCTTTACCGCCCATCACCTGCTCGAAAACGACGACTCCATTGCCTTTGATAAGAGCGTGCATTTCATGGACCATCTCCTGACCGTCAGCGAACCGTCCCGTCTGGGACACGGCATCGGCCCCCTGCTCCACCATCTGGCCAGGTGAGCGACTGCAAGGAGACTCCGAAACGGGTTCGGTGCCGGTGAGAGCTTGCCGGCGTTCAGCTATTCCATCATCCGGATGTTGCCGCAATCCGGACAGATCCAGGTCGGGCCGTTGCTGATGCCCCACTTGTTTTCCTTGAAACAGGTGTCGCAGATCTGGAAGCCGCAGGGACAACTCCAGCAGAAGGGTTGTTTTTTCTGACAGCAAGAGCACTGAAACTCCTTGCGGCGACGCCTTGTTTTTTTTCCTTCCTGCCCGCCCATATGCTACGATGTCTCCTTGACAATCTCTTGATCCAGCCATTGCAGGTAACTGGCAGACCCGGCCGTTATCTCCACAGCCACTATTTCCGGGACCTCGTAGGGATGGATCGCACCAATGGCCTCGCGGACCGCCTCGAAAGATCCCTGCCTGGTCTTGGCAATGCATAAAAACTCTTCCGCCTCCTGCACCGCGCCCTGCCAGCGGTAGATACTGGTCATCGGGCCGATGATCTGCACACAGGCGGCCAGCTTTTGTTCCACCAGCCGCCCGGCGATCCGGGTGCCGTCCTCTTTACTCTCCACCGTGGTCATCACCTGTATGTATCCGGTCATTGTCCTTCTCCATTATTTATACGGTTACAACAATCGTCCATGGTAGTTGAAGGTAGATGCTGGCTTCCCTCCCCTTCCCCCTTGCAGTTCCCTGGCCAGGTTATTGAAAAAATTACGGTCGCGTTTGAGATAGGAGAGATCAACCACTCCATAGTCGAGTCCCATGGCCCCTAGCTCGGGCAACTGGGCCAGCAGGGAAAAAGGGCGGTCCGGCAGGGCCAGGGTCGCGCCCCAGCGCTGGACAAGTTCGTACGCCTCGCCCCTGGGGCTGACGAACCGGGCCTGGTAGCGGAAATGTTCCGCCCGCAGCCGGGCGGTGAACAGCGGAATCCGGCCGAACACGGTCATCCCCGGGGCCACTGCCGGCTTGCCGCCCTGGTGGCGGCAGATATCAGCAAGCGTTTTCTTGTCGACCTCAACCGCGATCTGGGCCCGCTGAAAACCGTTTTTTCCAAGCGCGGCCAGGGCAGCCGAGTTGAGCACGTTAAGGGTATAATCCCCGATCAGCCGCACATCCTTGATGTGGTTGAGCAAAAGCGTCTGACTGATATGACCGACCTGCCAGGATGTAAAACCGGCCCGGCCCATGAAGTCAATCGCCCGGCCGTAGAAGTCAAGGTCCTGCTCCAGGATGACCGGCGGCAGGGCCCAGATCAGCCGACGGCGCAGAGAGGCCAGTTTCCGGCCCATCTTTTCGGCCTGAGCAAAGGTCTCACGGCCCAAGGTGACCAGCACCTGTTCCGGCTTAAAGGGCAGCCGTTGGTTCAATCCCTGCATGGTATCAAGTTTGAGCCACAAAGGAAGAGTACCCTTCGAACGCCGCGGTTGCCGGGAGGATGGCGCCGGGCCCAGGGATGCAAGCACCGCTGCCACCTGTTTTCGATCCAGGAGCCGGGCTGTTTTCTTTTTAAACGGCCCGGGATCGATCAACCGCTGCCTTCTTTCCAGGGCTCTGCCCTGCCTGGTATCCACCAGATAGACCGGATCGCCGCTCTTCACCGGCTGTGGACAGTCAATGGTGATACGCTCGCCGGCGGTCGCGGTTTTAATTCCCGACCCGTTGGCCGCCTGGATCTTTTTCAGGGTAAACGAGAACCGCTCGCCGCTCTTTTCCCGGTGGACCCGCAGCCGGTCGCCCGCCTGGATGACCGCCCGGGTCATAAGCTGAGGCCGGCCCTGGCGCAGCCTTTCCACCTTGCCGAGAAAAACGCCGATATTTCCGGAATGATGCGGGGAAATAATATCGCGGGACTGGGGATTTTTAAAATAACCGGTGCAGGCGCGGCGGCCCATGGACAGGTCGAGCAGTTCCCGGGCCCGGGCCAGCGCCGCTCCCCGGTCACCGGGCCCGGCATCAAGCATGGTGCGGTAGGCCTTGACCACCGAACCGACATGGTGGGCGTTTCGCAACCTGCCCTCGATCTTGAGCGAGGTGACCCCGGCCCTGGCAAGCTCCGGCAGCAGCTCAACGGCTGCGAGATCATTCATCGAAAAGAAATAACCGCCCGGCTGGTTGCCCTTTTTCCGGCCCCGGTTCTCCCAGGTATATCGTCTGCGGCAGGGCTGGACGCAGAACCCGCGCAGGCCGCTCCTGCCGCCCAGTGAACTGCTGAAAAGGCAGAGTCCGGAATAAGCGAAACAGAGCGCCCCATGGACGAACACCTCCAGTTCAACCGGTGTTTGCCGGTGGATCGCCGCGATTTCCTTGATACATAGTTCCCGGGCCAGCACCACCCGTTTAAACCCCAGGTCGCTGCATTTTTTGACCCCCAGCGAGTTATGGGCCAGAAACAGGGTGCTGGCGTGGAGGCGCAGCCCCGGGAAATGGTTCCTGGCCAGGGAATAGACGCCCAGGTCCTGAACAATTACCGCATCCGCCTTCAGGCTGGACAGACGGGCCAGGGTCTCGACCGCGAGGGGGATCTCCTCCTCCTTGACCAGGCTGTTCATCGCCACGTACAGCTTCACCCGGCGGGAGCGGGCAAAATCAACAAGCGCGGCCAGTTCGGCCCAGGTGAAATCGCGGCTCAGGGCCCGGGCGTTCAGGGCCGGCGCGCCGATGTAAACCGCATCGGCGCCGGACTCCACCGCAACCTCAAAAACGGCCAGGGTGCCGGCCGGGGCCAGCAGTTCCATCTTTTTCCCGGGTTGTTGTTCCATGTCCTGCGTCATGATCGCCGCTGCCCGAGCCGGCGGATACCGGCCGCTCTCCGTTGCGCAACGCGGCACCGTTGTTTGTCCCTGAAGAAAAAGACCAGGATCACCCCGGCGGCAAATCCGCAGATATGGGCCCACCAGGCGATACCGCCCTGGAGTTGACCTTTGGCGGCCACCAGGCTTGCCGATCCCTGGAGAAACTGGATCAGGAACCAGAAGCCCAGGAACAGGAAAGCCGGCAGTTCAATGGCATAGAAGATGATAAAGATCGGGATCAGGGTCAGCACCCGGGCATGGGGATAGGTAAGGAAATAGGCGCCCAATACCCCGGAGATCGCCCCGCTGGCCCCGATCAGCGGCACCGGCGACTGCGGCCCGGCCAGGCCCTGGCCGAGCACCGAACAGATACCGCAGAGCAGAAAAAAGATCAGATAGCGGGCGTGTCCCATGCAATCCTCGACATTATCGCCGAAGATCCAGAGCATCCACATGTTGCCGATGAGATGGAAGAACCCGCCATGGAGAAACAGCGAGGAGAATATCGGGGTTATCTCGCCCGTGGCAAAGAACCGGCTCGGCACAAAGCCGTACTGCAGGAGAAAGGGGTCAAGACGGGGGCCGAGCATGGTCTCATAGACAAAGACCGCGCTGTTCACCAGGATCAGGCTGATATTGACCCACGGGATGGTCTGGGTGGGGATGTCGTCTTTTAAGGGGAACATGGCTGCGCGCCGCGAGGCCCGGGAAGAATGGAGGCGGCTACCCTTCCGGAATCATGGGAAGAAGCGAATAGGCCCTGGTGGACGGCAACGGCAGGATGACGTAGAAGTTGTTGCCCTGGGCAGTCTCCTCATAGCCGACCGTGCCGCCATGCATTTCAATGACATGCTTGACAAAGGCCAGGCCATGTCCGGTGCCCGGCCGGCCTTCACTGTTCCGGCCGCGGCCGCCTTCGAAAAAAAGCCGCTTCACGTCGTCCCGGCTTAAATGGGGGCCGGTGGTGAACACATTGAACTTGATCCCGTCCTGGCCCGGCCCGAAATAGTCGGGAAGCACCTCCTGGCCGTAGGCCACGGCCTTGCGCGGCCGGCCATGGTGGTCGATAATCGTTTCAGTATACTTGGCGGCATTGGAAAAGAAGTTGGCATAGACCTGGGCCAGGAGCCCCTTGTCCACCAGGATCGGAAACTCTTCCGCAACCATGTCCGTGGGCCGGTCAATGGTGACCCCGGCGTTTTCCAGCCGTTTCCGGTACTGCTCCAGCTGCGGTTCAATAATCTCTTTTTCCACCAGGCACCGTTTGGGCTGGAGCACCAGGTGGCCCTTCTGGAAATGCTCGCGCCGGAACAGGCTCTCCAGGAACAGGCTGACATTGTCATGATGTTTGCGGATCTCCTGGTAGTTGTCGGTCAACTCCTTGCGCAGACCGGCAACGGTGTCGATGACCCGTTCGTATTCCGCCGGGGTTGCATCCCTGCCGCCGGCCAGTTTCCGGATCAATGCCTCAAGGTCGGCTATTTCCACGATCCTCTTCTGCAACTGGTTGAAGAGGTAGCGGAAATACATATTAGGGATGATGACGTTATGCTCGATATCCAGCACCAGGCTGTTGATAAACTTGAGGTGGCGGATATTCTGTTGGGCGATATAGCGGTTGTAAAGCCGGTAGCCGAGCCGGTTGGCATACTTGACCAGAAAAAAACGGTCGCTTTCAGACAGGCCCTGCTGGGGAAAAACCGCGAAAAGCCCGATCAGCCGGGAAAGCGGCGGCCCTGAATCGTCGCCCTGTTCATCCAGATCAACGGGTTCGGTGGGCAGGGCCCGCCGAAAGATGGGCACCACGTAGAACTCACCGTGGACATAGGGCCTGGTGCTGGGATGAATTCCAGTGGGCACCGGGCGGGTGTCGGTAACCAGCCCCTCCAGGCTGCTGCAGGCCAGCCTGAGATTCTTCCCCTCCTCGTCAAGCAGATATAGGTTGCTCTGCAACCGCATCACCTCCAGGGGCACGGCCACGCAGATTCGATACAGGTCGGGCAGGGAAACGAATTCCTGGGCCAGGTCAAAGAAACATTTCAGCAGGTTGTCCTGGTCCCGGGAAAAATTGTAACGCCGGTAGCTTTCGGTCTTTTGGCGAACCCGCTTGAGGATATGTCTCAGGTCATTATTTTCCTGTTCAGCGACCATCGCAATTCCCCTTTGCCACCCTTGCGGCAAGCAACCGGATTTTTTACCGGTCCATTGATCCCGCGCTTGTCAGGCACCAACCAGTGTCTGTCCAGAAATGAGCAATTTCGTTCAAGATCAAGGATCGCGAAAAAAACAACCGGAGTCATATAAATGATATTACGAGGATTATTTTTTGAGTATGACGCCGAGATTGGGCGAAAGGGCCCTTTCTGGACGGGCACCAACTAGGCAACAGACTCGAGTACAACCTCATCCCCGGCCAGGGACTCGTCCAGCAGAACATGGACATGCTCGTTGGCGCCCACCTCGACCTCCATCCCGGTATAGTCGGGCTGGATGGGCAGCTCGCGGCGGCCGCCGCGATCGATCAGCACCGCCAGCTGGATCATGCTCGGCCGGCCGTAATCAATGACCGCGTCCAGGGCCGCCCGGATGGTGCGGCCGGTAAAGAGGACGTCGTCCACCAGAACAATGGTCTTTTCCTCAACCCCAAAGGGAATATCAGTGGTCTTGACAATCGGGTTCGGGGTGATCCGGCTCCAGTCGTCGCGGTAGAGCGTGATGTCCAGGGTGCCCAGGGGCAGCTCGATCTGTTCCCGCGACTGGATGGTCTCCTGGATCCGTTTTGCCAGGAAGACGCCGCCGGTGTGGATGCCGATGATCGCCAGGCTGTCCAACTCACGGTTTGCCTCGACGATCTGCAGCGCGATCCGGGACAGGGAACGTTCGATATCCCGGGCCGACATGATTGTTTTTCTGTTTCCTGACATGATTGTGTCTCCCCTCTTCAAAAAAACCGCTGGTAACGACAGGTTAACCCCCGGAGTCAATTATTTCCAGAAATAATCGAATCCCCTGGCATCCACCAGGTTGATCGCCTCGGGATAGGCCTCGCATTCAGCGGCAAAGACCTTGGCGGCGATATCATCCGGGCGGTCACCATCTTCCAGGGGCACGCATTTCTGCACAATGATCGGCCCCTGGTCGTAGACCTCGTCGGCGAGATGGACAGTGCAGCCGCTTACCTTGACCCCCCTGGCCTTGACGGCCCGATGGACCCGCATCCCGTAAAAACCGGCCCCGCAAAAGGAGGGGATCAGGGATGGATGGATATTGAGTACCTGTTGGCGCAGATGCGCGGGCGGTTCATAGAGTTTCAGATACCCGGCCAGGCAGATGCAGTCGATTTCATGGTTGGCGAGCAGAGCGTTGGTCGTGGCATTATCCCGGCCATGGAAGGCGGGGTAGCCGTAATCCATGGCCTTGGTCAGTCCCAGGGCATCGGCCCTGTTGGAGATCACCACCTGGATCTCGGCATTGAGAACACCCGCCTTGATCCGCTCATGGAAATTATCCAGGGTCCGGCCGCTGCCGGAGAGCAGTACTGCCAGCTTCAACATCACTTATTCTCCTGTAAGGGGGGTGACGGCCGGATCGATCTTGCCCAGCCAGGCGGCAATGGCGGTGTCGTAGCGGCTGGTAAGCTCGAACACCTTGACCGCCAGGCGGAAACGGGTCTCCACGGTGGTATTGCCGCTCTCCCTGAGTTCGGCCAGCACCTGGGGATAATCAGCCGGATCGACGATCACCGTGACGTCCTGATAATTCTTGGCCGCGGCCCGGAGCATGGTGGGGCCGCCGATATCGATGTTCTCAATGGCATGGCCCACGGTGCAGGCCGGATCGGCGGTGGCCTTGTCAAAGGCATAGAGGTTGACCGCGACCAGGTCGATGGGCTGCAGGCCATGCTCGGCCATCTGCCGCTGGTGGGCCGGATTGGCGCGCTGGGCCAGAATACCGCCGTGCACCTTGGGATGCAGGGTCTTGACCCGGCCGTCCAGCATCTCCGGGAAACCGGTGAACTCGGCCACGTCCTTGACCCTTATCCCGTGGTCCCGCATCCTCTTGGCCGTGCCGCCGGTGGACAGAATTTCGATCCCCATGTCCTGCAACTCCCTGGCAAAATCCTCGATCCCGCTCTTGTCGGTCAAACTGATCAGGGCTCTCTCCATCTTTTGCATCGATATTTCTCCTTTTTTATAAATCAAGGTGTCAGGTGTCGGGTTACAGGTGTCAGAAAAAACCAAAATCGCCGTTCAGAGTCAGGAGGTTAACCTGACACCTCTTGTGTCGTTTATATGAAAGTCGCACCGGACGAAGCTCACTGTCCGGGGAGATTTTCATTGTTGGTTGTGGCTGCGGCCCAAAAGTCATGGTCCAGCCATGCTGGTTATTCGTCCTTTCTTGTAAAACTTCGAATTTTGCGGCGGTCCCGTTTGCCGGGCCGGTGTTCCGGGGCATGGAGCATGGCCGCCGGCCCGAGGATCCGGCGCATCTGCCGGGCCTTTTCCCGGGCCAGAACTGATTCCCCGGTCTCCTCGTACAGGGTGCGGGCGATCCTGGCCGGGCCCCTTTTTTCAGACAGCTCCAGGACCAGGACCACGAACTCGACATCGCCCCGCCGGATTGTGAGTTCATCACCGGTGCGCACGCCCCGGGAGGGCTTGCTCCGCTCACCGTTGATACGGACCAGACCGCCGCTGACCGCCCGGGTGGCCAGGGAACGGCTCTTGTAGAAACGGGCCGCCCACAACCAGCGGTCCAACCGGGTTTTTTCCGTGGTTTCCTCGGTCATCTTCCGGATGGGGTTGTTTCATATTCCTTTCAAAAACACCTTAAGTCTACTCAAACGGGCCGGCGGCTACCACCTGAAAAATCGGGTTTCAGGGCAGGCCTCCGGGAACTGTTCCTGCTAACCGTCTGCTGAAAAAAGGACACTACCAGAAAACGTTGCCGAGTGTTTTCTTTATTTTCAGGCTGCCGTTTTCAATGGCCACCATTTCATTAACAGCAAAGGACTCCTCATGGGTCAGATCCTGATCAAGGATATAGCCGGTCACCTTGGCGGTGTAACTGATGCTGACCTCGGTGGTGTGGTGGAGCGGACCGTTTTCCAGATTGCTGATCCGATATTCGATCCGGTCAAATGCATCAAAGGAGTTGGCAAGGGATTCTTCCAGGTCGGTGAGATCGCTGCCGTCCGCCGATGACCAGTCATCGGCAAGCAGCCGCAGCACCCCGGTCAGGTTACGGTTGCTGTATTCCCGGGCAAATTCCCCGTACAGCGCCTCAATCATTTCCCTGGTTATATATTGGGCCTTTTCGGTTTGACCGGCTGGTTGCGGGCCAGACGTTTCCCGGGGTCGGTTCGGGCTCAGACCGAACATTGTCGGCCACTGGCCCTGGATTTCGTCCATCTGCTTTTTGAATTTTGCAAACTCTTCATACAGGTTCGGCCGATAGTTTTTCAACGGACCCATCCCGGGGTGAAAATCCGCATATTTTCTGGAAAAGGGCAGAAGATAGGCAACCGCCTTGTTTTTCACTTCAGGGAAGAGCACCGGAATCGGGTTGTAGTTGTCAACCGGCAACACCCTTAACCCGGTGTATTGGTCCAGGAACTTTTCACCCTTCTGAAAGGCGCTGATGAATTTTGCAACCTCGCCTTTATTAAGAGCGACAAGTTTTTTATACCAGTCCTGCCTGGCGATTTTAACCATTCTGTCGACCATCACCGGTTGCAACAGGCCGCCGCCCTGCCAGGCATCGATCAGTTCCCGCAGGGATTTCATGGTAAAGGAAATATTTATGTTTCGCTGGTCAAGTGTGTATTCAAAAGAGTTTTTCAGCTGATATATATGCCAGTACCTGTCGAGTTCAGGCAGGAGCAGCCTGGCTTCCTCGCTGGCCTTATCGTAAATTCGGTTGTTAAGGAACCTGAGGTTTATCTCGTCGTTAAAAGCGGCAAATTTACGGGCATGATGCTGAATGTCGGATTCAAGCCGGGTCAGGGAAGTCCGGTACTGGTCAAGCAGAAGCTGGTTTTCTGTCAGGGCTCTCTGGAGTCGCGCCATTGAGTCCATCACCGCTGTCACCTCGTTACTGCCGGCGCCGGCCAGGTTCATGGTCTCATTGATCAATTCCTCCGCAGTGTTAAGAATAACATCAACATCCCGGGAAGCCCGTTGAATATTCCGTTCCCATTGCGATTTTTTTTCCGCGGCATATTGAACGACCCGGTCCAGTTCGTTTTCAACCTCGCTGATTGCGGCGGCGGCATTGTTCAGGGCCCCGCCGTTGTTTGCTTGAATCCCTGCCTCATAATTCAGATAGACATAGCCGAACAAGGCCATGGAGTAATTATCAATGATGCGCTGGTCCGGGTTTTCCGGGATGGCCAGATCGTTCTGGCCGGCATAAAAATTTTCCTGGGGATTGAGATCATTAAAATCAGGGAGTGCATCCTTTTTGATTTCCAGAGCGGTATTCCGGAGTTGATCCTGGAATTTTTTTAATTTCGCGATTGCCTGATTCCTTCGCCCGGCAGCGCTTTCATAGGCCGGCAATACTTCTTCATGCCAGCTCTTGTACAAGGCCTGCTGTTTGCGGAAAACGGATTTTATGGCATCATTATAGAATATTACAACGGTATCAAGGCAGACCGGGTCATACACATACCCCTTGTAGGGTATCCGCGGAGGTTCCGGGGGCACGGCCAGGAATGGCCGGGCCAGGGTGGTATAGTAGCTCCAGTCGATGGTGCCGTTATAAATACCGATATTGGCTTCACGGAAATTTGCCAGTTGAGCAATATTTGTTTTTTGATAATTCTCCAGCTTATCGAGTAATCGCCGGTAGAGCAGACCCTGAAGGCGTCTGGTTTGTTGCGCCGGGTCGATATTGACACATCCGGGCCGCACCGTGGGCAGTTGCCCCGGTTGCCGCGTTCCCGTATCATTCTGTTGGGGTTCAGCAGGCCCGTCATGTTTTCCCTGGACTGCCGGCGCCTTTTTATTCGGCCGGCCGGGAGCGGCGCCGGATAAGGAGGTCCGCAGGGATTGCGTTACGCTCAGTTTGTCGGCAGCGGATTTTTTCAACAGTTGTTGATATTGACGGGTGGCAAAATAATAGTATGACCGTTTTTTGTCCCGGGCCCGGGCCTGGAGTTTTTTGACCTGGTCATGATACTTGCGGTATTTGAGGGCCAGGTCCAAGGTCTTGGCCCACATTTCATCCTTTAACCGGTCCACCCATTTTTTTCTGTCGAGCCAGGGTTTGGTGGCAGTGATCGCCTTCTGGTTTTCGGGAAATTCAAACCACTCGTTAAATTGACGCGCCAGTTGGCCGATGTTGGCGAAATTCCCGTTTCCCTGGCGCCATTGATTTACCCGGGGCAAGAGGAAGTTTTTTATAAAGTATTGGCGGCTCTGGTCCTCGGCCCAGCGTTGAACCTCGGTATAAGAACCCTTGGCAAAATCCCAGGCCCAGGTGATGGCGCCGGCGCCGCTGCCCAGCACCGCCTTGAGCAGCATTCCGGCGACCTGTTCACCGGCCAGGTTTCTGGCCTTGTCCGCCTCACCGTTTGCACAGTGATCAATAATCTGGAGATAGGTTGTGACATCCGCCTCGCCCAAGGCCCCGCTGGAAACCTTGTTCAACTCGGCATCAAGATGTTCTTTCAGCCTTTTTTCAAGTTCCTTCCTGATCTCCTGGTTGGTAATGGTCGCGGGAATATACTGGCTGATTCCACTGGGAGCAAGGGAGATCGCCCCGGCCGAACCGGCGGCTGCCAGGGTCGTCAGGAGTATGAATGGAAGAAGAATATTCCTTACGCGCATGTTTTTCCCCGCGCTGTCAGCTTTTTTTATATCAAAGCCGCCACGAACGTACTGCCCAGCCATGCCGGGGTGACGCCCTTCATTGTTTGGATTATGGCCAGCGGATATGGTCCGGCCATGCTCCATGCTGGTCAATCAAAAAAACCGGTCCCCTTTTACCTGCAGGATCCGGAAGCTGTCGCCTGCCGGCTTGAGCAGGATCTCGCTCTGGCCTGAACGCTTATGAGGGTTGCCCCGGCGATCCAGGTAGGACATCTGCCAGCGGACACTGGCATTGAGCAGGCCGTCGCTTTCAAGCACCTTGTTGACCATGAACCGGATGTCCACCAGATTTTCATTGCGCCAGCGGTTCTCCAGCCGCTGCCGCAGTTCCTCATACCCCTCGTAATAGCCAGGGGAAAAGAAATCGCGGACCTTGTCCCAGGTCTCCAGCTTAAGCCCCTGTTCCAGGCCCTGGAGCTGGTTTTCAACCGCGGATTTGCGGTTGTCGCTGGCCCAGGGCGTACCGGCACAGGCAGCCAGGCTGAAAACAAAAAGGAGCAAGGCGGGCAAGACAAAAAAATTGTGGTTTAACTTCACGGCAGACCCTCCCGAAGTGATCAACAGGTGAAGAAAAAGGCCGGACCCCATCAACGGGGCCCGGCCGGCACGATGAACCGGACAGCAATTACGGCCCGGAAACCGGATATTTATAATTAATAACACAGGTCAAGGGTGCGTTTAACTGATCAACCTCAACTATCGCATAGGTGCCGTTGCCAAGCTTGACGGCAAAGGTGCTGCCGGTGGTGGCCGGGGCCGGGTTGAACTGATCGTACGGCCCGGCCGGGGCCTGGGTGGCGGTGTCAAAGGAGTTGTTCGCCATGGCGACCCAGGAGGCGTTGTTGTTCATGAAAAAAATGTTGGTTTCAAAAATAATATCACCGTCCCAGGCGCCGAGGGCGCCGGTGGCCAGAAAAATGCCCTGGCCATTATCCAGGGTGGCGGTTTCCGCGGAGCCGCCGCCGCTCTCCGTGTCGTCGCCCTGTTCGGCCAGGCCGCAGTCACCGTCATTGTTGCAGCCCAGGACCTCGCTGCCGATTGATTCTTCGGTAACATTGGTAGCCACGTCGCCCGGATTGGAAACCCCGAAGATCAGGGGGGCGGCCATCTCGGAGAGCAGAAAACCGCTGCCCCGGGCAAAGGTCATGGAAGAGGCGGCGCTGTCCTTGAGCAGTTGACCGCTTTTTGCCACCTGAACCTGGCGGTTGAAGGTGAAGTACAGTTCATAGTTACCGTCAAAGGGGACGATCCTGGTGATGTTCGGCTCGATCCTGATATTATCGAAGAACAGAAAATCATCGGAAACGGCGTCTTCCAGGGCCGCGAGATCGCCTTCAAAATCCGGGTGGACCAACCGCATGAAGCCAGCCTGGTCTTCCGCCATGTAGAGGCGCAGCAGTTCGTTGAACACGGTCTTGACATTATCGGTATTAGGCATGTCGCCCACCAGAAAGGTGAAACTGTGGTCTTCCAGGTCACTGGCTTTGCCGGCAGTGGATAAGGCCTTGATCCGGAAATCATATTCCCGCTCAAGCTCCGGCTTGAACTCCAGGGTGAACATGCCCCGGTCGCCCAGGACCGCCTTTTGCCAGGTCTCGCCGCCGTCAAGGCTTATTTCAACCTTGCCGATGACCCCTTGGCCCAGTTCGGCCTGGCCGCGGATGATGAGTTCGCCGCTGACCAGGTCTTCCCTGGCCAGGGTGATCCGCTCGTCAACGTTTTCAACACTGACGGAGTTGAATCTGATGCTGGTGAATTCCGGGGTGTTGTCCTGCCTGCCGAAATCCCACCATTTGGCCTCGCCAGGGGTGGCGGTCAGCAGCATGACGCCCATGTAAAAGGCGGCAAGGAGCAGGATAAAACCTTTTTTATCTATTCTGTTATCCATGATTGATTACCCCTCCCTTTTCTCAAAGCTGTACCGGAACATGATTTTAACAATATCTTCCCGGTATTCTTTTGTTTTGTCGTCAAAGTCAAAATTATTTCTGGTCCCTTCCATCCGGATACTGCCCTTTTTGAGCCAGTCGGGCCGCAGTTCACAGTAGACGCTCAACTTGGTGCGGGTCGAATCATTGCCAAGGGTCGACAGGTCATTGACCACCCGCTCCGCATTCAGGCCGAAGCGCAGGAATTTCTCATAGGTGCCGCCCAGGTTGAACCTGAGGGTGGTTGTGTAGTCACTGCCGTTGGTGGTCAGATTGTCCCTTTCCTGCAGCCCGGCGACGAACCGGGGCCGCAACTCAAGCCGGCCGTCCTTGAAGCGATGCCGGGACGAAAGGCTAAGGTTGTAAAAATAGTTGCTGGAGGAAGCGCCGCCGGCAGTGGTGTCGTTATCAATGATTTTTTCGATGTCCGCATTGACCCGCAGGACCTTGGCCAGCCGGTCGGAGACAGCGAGCTTGATCCGGTCCGAGGTTGATTCACGGCTGTTGTCATCGGTGTCGGTCCACTTGCGGCGGGTTGACAGCGAGATCTTCAGGCTGCGCCGGTTAAAGGCCCGTTTGCGTTTGACGCCGACCTCGCCGGTAACGTTGGTGGTGGTGGTCAGGGCAAGGTTGTCCGCCAGGTTGTTCCTGGAATGATCGAACATCCCGAACACGCTCCAGCGATTGTTGAGCTTGGCGTCCGCCTTGGTATAGATCCGCTGCCGGTCCGGGGTGGCGCCGCCGCCCAGGGTGGTGAAGTCGGTGCTCACCCTCTCAAACCTGCCCCGCAGCTTGACCACGCCGAGCCGGGTTTTAAGCCCCAGCCGGTGGGCGGTGCCGGTGGTTTCGGTCCTGGCGCCGCCGCTGGTGGTCATGGTGGTATTGCTGTAGGCATGTTCGCCGCTCAGCCTTAAACGGTCCCGCCGGTATTCCCAGTCCAGGGCGGGCACTGTATTGATGTAGGCATTCTCGGTGGTCCGGTTCGGGTCGCCATCGTCATCCCTCACATAACCGAGATTCAGGCCGACCCGGTAGTTGTCCCGGGCATGCTGGAAACGGATACCGCCGCCGAACCGGTCCATGGGCTCGCCGGTCGGCGTCTTGTAGAGGTATTCCCACTGGCTGTCAAAGATGCCATAGCCGACCCGGATATAGTTTTCCTTGTCCCTGAGATTGAGCTGGGCGCCCAGACCCTTGACGGATTTATTCATGGAGTATTGGGACAGGTTGATAAAATGATCGCCGAGATTGAGCTGGACCTTGTCCTTGACGAGCTTGAGGCTCAGTTTCTCAATGGAGGCGTTTTCCGGATCGAACTGGTCGTTGTCGGTCAACCGGAAATTAAAATTCAGAATAGAATCCCAGCCGTTGTCAAAACTGTTCCTTGCCCTGATGTCCGTCTCGTGCAGGTAATGGCCGCCCTCCACATAAAAACTGGCAGCCTTGCCCGGACCGGAGATGCTGTAGCTGATCAACTCGGTGCGGTTATTGATTTTTATCTGATTTGACGCGGCCAGGGTCGGATCCGGGCCGGCCGCCAGCAGAAAAATCGAACCAAGAACCCCCCCCCAGGAGATCTTCTTGCAGTCCATCATAATGCTTTCTCCTTAATTAGATTGAAATTTCCGATAACAAGTCTCTCCATCAACAATAAATATGACCCGATTATTTTTTCACAAGCCCTGATCTTGAACAAAACTGGTCAGTTCTGGACAGACACTACCTCTTCGGGGCACCCCCGTCAATGCCAAACGTCCGCTTTTCGGCCCAGCAGACGCAACCGCTGCCTTGTAAGACCGGGCCCTTTTCGTTGGTCGATCAGACCCGTTACGGTTCGTTCCGCAAAGCTCTTGAAGGGCGGGATTTATCTCAACAAAGAGGCAAAATACTTTTTGATGCGGCACCCGGGCGATCTTTTGCTTGTGCTTGTTCTCCAGGGCTTGCTATGGTTTATTAGCGGGCCGCACCGGTCTGCAAACACATGGTCTCAAGGGGGTATGGGCATGGGAACGAACAACCTGATCTTTCTGGAAGTCATCGAATGGTTTGATGATTCGGGCAAGGAAATCACCCACCGCATTCCGGAACAGGGCTCCGGCGAGATCAAATACGGGGCCCAGCTCACTGTCCGTGACAGCCAGGCCGCGGTGTTTTTCTATCAGGGCAAGGCCTGCGAGGCGTTCGGGCCCGGTCGCCACACCTTGAAAACCGCCAACATCCCGATCCTGACCAAGATCGTTGCCCTGCCCTGGGCCATGACCAGCCCCTTGCGGGCCGAGGTCTATTTTGCCAACATGAAGGTGTTCCCCAACCTGAAATGGGGAACCCGCGACCCGGTGGCTTTCAAGGATTCCGAACTCGGCCTGATCCGGCTCCGGGCCCATGGCATGTTCAATATCCAGGTGGTGCAGCCGATCCTGTTTATCAACACCCTGGTGGGCACCATGGGCCGGTTTACCACCCGGGAAATCGAGGAGTATCTCAAGCGGGTGATTGTCTCCCGGTTCAACGACCATCTCGGCGAACATCTTGACAGCCTTCTCAACCTGCCGGGCAGGTACGACGAGCTGGCCGACGGCTTACAAAAAAGACTGGCAGAGGACTTCAGCCATTTCGGCATCAAGCTCCACGAATTGTATATCACCTCCATCACCCCGCCGGCCGACGTACAAAAAGCCATTGACGACAAGAGCCGGCTCGGGGTTTTCGATGACCTCGACCGGTTGATGAAACTGAAAGCGGCCGCAGCCATGGAAAAGGCGGCCGAGTCCAGCGGCGAGGCCGGTTCCGGCCTGGGAATGGGGTTGGGGTTCATGATGCCCTCGATGTTTGCCCAATCCATGCAGCCGGCCGCTGATTCAAACAAGCCGGAGCCACCGGCTGCCGCTGAAAACAACTGCCCGGACTGCCGCCACGCCATGCCGGTGGATTCGCGCTTCTGCCCCTACTGCGGCCACCAGCAGGTGGTCTTTCAGCAATGTGCCCACTGCGGCAAGAATCTGGCCGCCAACGCCAGATTCTGTTCCAGATGCGGCCGGCCCGCCGATGCCAGGCCGGCCCCGCTCTTCTGCCCCGAATGCGGGGCCGAAAACCTGCCCGGCGCGGTATTCTGCAACCAGTGCGGCGAATCGATGAAGTAAGAAAGAGGTTACAGGTGTCAGGTTTCGGGTGTCAGTATCAAGAGATTTTTTTGTTACGAGGAGGTTTCATTAATAACGAATATAACACGGCCCAAGCCCGTTCCCGATGACCAGGCAAACCCTGATACCTGAAACCCGATACCTGTAACCTGAATAATGCCCTATCGCCTTGAACAGGAATGCCCGCAGTGCAGCGCTCCTCTGGAGATAGAGGATACCGACCGGCTGATTTCCTGCTCCTTCTGCGGGGTGTCCAGTTACCTGGCCAATCCGGAAAAATGCCGGCTGGTGCTGCCGGCCAGGGATGCCGGCAAAACAAACCTCCATGTCCCCTATCTGCATTTCAAGGGGGCGGTGTATGGTTGCGATCAGCAGTCGGTCAAGTTCCGGCTGGCCGACACCACCAGGCTGGCGATATCACTGCCCCTTGTGCCGTCATCGCTGGGGGTCCGGCCCCAGGCCATGAAGATGCGCTATTACAGCCCGGCCCAGGGCAGCGTGCTCATAAAAAACACCCTGACCTGGAAAAAGGTGCTGGCCACCATGGTTCCTCCGCCAATACCCAGAAAAAAATGTTTGCACCAGGTTGCCATCGGCGAGGCGCTCAATGTCATCTACCTGCCCTTGACATTAAAAGACACCACCCTCTACGACGCGATACTGGACCGGCCCCTGGGCACAGTGGCCAGGGGATGGGACGCAATTGGCCCCCAGGTGCAAAGCAGGGCCGGCTGGCAGCCCAGGTTTCTGGCCAGCCTCTGCCCCCACTGCGGCTGGAACCTGCACGGCGCCCGGGACAGCGTGGTCCTCTTCTGCGATCACTGCAATTCGGCCTGGACCGCCGGCAACAACCGGCTGACCCGGGTCCCTTTTGTTGTTCAGGCCAGCAATAAAAACTCCCTCTACCTGCCCTTCTGGCAGATCCTGGCCACAGCGCCCGGGCCGGTTGCGATCGACTCCTTTGCCGACTTTATCCGGATTACCAACCAGCCGCTGGTGGTCCGGCCGGGCTGGAAGAAACAGCCGATGCGTTTTTATGCGCCCGCCTTCAAGATCCGGCCCAAGAGTTTTTTGAGACTGGCCACCCGGGCAACCGTTTCCCAGACCAGATTCACCTTAACCGGGGCGGATATGGCGGATATCGATCTGCACCCGGTCACCCTGCCCGGAAGCGAGGCGATCCAGGCCTTGAAGATCATCCTGGCCAACTCGGCCCTGACCAGGAAAAACATCTTTCCATTTCTGCCCGAAATCCGCTTTTCGGTCCAGCAGGCGCAACTGGCGCTGCTGCCCTTCAGCGCATCCAGCCATGAGTTCATCCAGGAACAGTCCGGCATCACCGTAAACCGGAACAGCTTGCGATTCGGCCGTGGTCTTTGATAATGTCCAGAGGTCCGAAACGGACGAAGATGAGGTGCTGGTGAACTTGTACGAACAGGGAAGCGAACCTGGTGAGACTCCGAAAAGACCATTCCCGGATGGGCACCAAACAACAAAATGCGGGCTCCACGGGTGAAGGTTGCGGAATGAACCATTCTATTCACCGGGCCCTGTATTACCTGCGCGTACTTGGTTTCCGTGGTCTGCTTTCCGCCGTCAGATCAAAGCTGTTGAACAGGCCGGCCCTGCTGAAATCAACCAGGCCCGGGATCAGGTTTCCTTTCTATATCAGGATGCTGGCCTCGGACGTCTCGGTATACGACCAGATATTCATTCTCCGGGAGTATGATTTCGAGACCCGGAAGGAACCGGCCGTGATAATCGATGCCGGCGCAAACAGCGGGCTTACCTCGATCTGGTTTGCCAACCGGTTCCCGGATTCAAGGATCATTGCCATTGAGCCGGAAAAAAACAACTTTGCAATACTTAAGAAAAATATTGCCCCATATAACAACATCACTCCTGTGCATGGGGCATTATGGGACGAAAACAAGGAAATCACCCTGGTTGATCCCGGCCTGGGCACAATGGGATATATGACCCGAAACAATGCAGCCACTGCGGAAAAAATTCCTGGCAAGTCACTTTACCGGGTCAAGGGGATGACCATTGACCGGATCATGGCTGAACAGGGGATCGAATTCATAGATATCCTCAAAATAGACATCGAGGGAGCGGAAAAAGAGGTCTTCCAGGACCCGGCACCCTGGATTGACAAGGTGGGCGCCTTGATCATCGAAACCCACGAACGGATGAAACCGGGTTGTAATCATAATGTACTCAATGCTACAAAAGATTTTAACGATAAGTGGTCGCAAGGAAACAGTGTATATCTGAGCCGAACCAATGGATGCCTGAAAAGGGGCATCACCCGGCCATGAGCGGATTTTTCTTGTTTTTCCGCCCGCCGTCCTGATCAGTGCCCCTGGCGCGGGTGGCGGACAGCAGGGGAGCCCCCCCGGCGGCAGGACCAGGTCCCGCCCTCCCCTGTTCGATAGCCGGAACTGCTGATGAACGCTTACCGGCCGGTGGTTTCCGTAAATCTGTAGCCCCTGGTGAACGGTTACGAAAGATCAGCCTTTGTCGAAAAAAGCCGGATCATTACTTGAAGCAAGAACCAAAATAGGGCATTATCTGCTGGACATTGAAATAGCTGAAGGTTCAAGGTTGGAAACGGCAACAACTTTGAAGCGGGAACTCGCCTGGCCTTCTCTTTATCACTTATCTGCAAAGGGGTTAAAAATGAATGTCAACACCGCCAGCCTGGACGAACTCTGCATCAACACCCTTCGTTTCCTGGCCATCGATGCAATAGACCGGGCCAATTCCGGCCATCCCGGCATGCCGATGGGGGCCGCGCCCATGGCCTATGTGCTCTGGACCCGTTTCCTCCGCCACAACCCGGCCAACCCGGCCTGGCCGGACCGGGACCGTTTCGTGCTCTCCGCCGGTCACGGTTCCATGCTCCTTTACGGTCTGCTCCACCTGAGCGGGTATGATCTCTCCCTGGACGATATCAAGAACTTCCGCCAGTGGGGCAGCAAGACCGCCGGCCACCCGGAATACGGACATGCCCCGGGCATTGAAACCACCACCGGCCCCCTGGGCCAGGGCTTTGCCAACGGGGTGGGCATGGCCATGGCCGAGCAGCACCTGGCGGCCCGCTACAACCGGCCCGGCCATGAAATCATCAACCATTACACCTACGGCATTGTCGGCGACGGCGACCTGATGGAGGGCATCTCCCACGAGGCGGCTTCCCTGGCCGGTCATCTCGGCCTGGGCAAGCTGATCTTTCTCTACGACGACAACCATGTCTCCATTGAGGGCCATACTGATATCGCCTTTACCGATGATACCGGCAAGCGGTTCGAGGCCTGTGGCTGGCAGGTCCTGCGGGTGGCGGACGGCAACGACCTGGAGGCCATTGACCAGGCCCTGGCCGCGGCCCGGGCCGAGACCTCGCAACCGTCCCTGATCGCGGTCCGTACCCTGATCGGCTATGGCAGCCCCAACCGCCAGGACACGCCCAAGGCCCATGGCGAGCCCCTGGGCGCGGAAGAGATCAGGAACACCAGGGCCAACCTGAACTGGCCGGAAACCCGGTTTTTTGTACCTCAAGAGGTTTCAGGCCATTTTGCCAACAATCAGGACAAGGGGGCGGAGCAGGAAGCGGACTGGCAGGCCCGGCTGGCCGCCTTTCGCCGGGACCATCCCCAAGCGGCCGAGGAACTGGAACAGAGACTGGCCGGCCGGCTGCCGGAAGACTGGGACCGGGATATCCCGGTGTTCCCGGCCGATGCCAGGGGCAAGGCCACCCGGGTCACCTCGGGGCAGATATTAAACGGGATCGCCGGCAATCTGCCCGCGTTGATGGGCGGTTCCGCAGACCTGGCCCCGTCCACCAAGACCCTGATCAACAACGAGGCCGGCTTTCAGCAGGACAGCTATGACCAGCGCAACATCCATTTCGGGGTGCGCGAACACGGGATGGGCGGGATCCTGAACGGCATGGCCCTGCACGGCGGTTTTGTTCCCTATGGCGCCACCTTTCTGATCTTTTCCGAATATATGCGCCCGCCCATCCGGCTGGCCAGCCTGATGGAGCAGCGGGTGATCTATGTCTTTACCCATGACAGCATCGCCCTGGGCGAGGATGGGCCGACCCATCAACCGGTTGAGCAACTGGCCTCCCTGCGTGCCATCCCCAACCTGAACGTTATCCGGCCCTGCGATGCCAATGAATGTGCCGAGGCCTGGCGGCAGGCCGTGCTGTCGGCCAGGACGCCCACCGTGCTGGCCCTGACCCGGCAGTCGGTGCCCACCCTGGACCGGGACCAGATGGCCCCTGCCGCTGGACTTGCCCGGGGCGCCTATGTATTAAAGGATTTCGGCGGGAACAGGCCGGAGGTCATCCTGATCGGCACCGGCTCGGAGGTTCATATCGCCCTGGCCGCGGCAGAGATCCTGGCGGCGCAAGGGGTGGCCGCCCGGGTGGTGAGCATGCCCAGCTGGGAATTGTTCGACAAACAGGACCGGCAGTACCAAGACCAGGTCCTGCCGCCGGCAATCACCGCCCGGGTGGCGGTGGAGGCCGGCGTAACCCAGGGCTGGCACCGTTATGTGGGCGCAGACGGCGCAATAATCGGCCTGGATCATTTCGGGGCCTCGGCGCCGATGACGGAACTCTACCGCCGGTTCGGCATCACCGCCGAAAAAGTGGTGGAGGCAGCCAACAGACTGCTCTAAGGCGAACTATTCCGCTGTTTTCCTGCCAGGCCGGAAATGGCAGCCGATACACCTGGCAATCGGACCGATCCGGCCCTGGTCGGCCATTTTCCGGTGACAGCCCTTGCACAAGGAGTGGCCGGCCAGCTTCAGGCTGTTGAGACTCTTGTTGCCCATCTCGGAGTTATGGCAGCTCACACAGGCAAGTATCCTCATCTCCGGTTCATAGGGGAGCTGTTTCCCGTTCTCATCCATGCCGTGATGACATTCTTTGCATTCAAGAAACTGCTGGTGCTTCTGGTGGGGAAACAGGGTCGGCTGCCGGGCGGATAGATTCTGGATAACGATCATCTCCAGCCCGTGGCCGCTGTCCGTGCGCTCAACCACGATCTGTTCCCGGCGGAAATCCGCCTTAACGACCCAGGTCTCCCGGGCCGCGACGGTAATCGCTTTCTCAAGCACCTGGTCGCCAAGGACAAATCTGACCGTATGTTCACCGGGGCCAAGGTTGTGGACCTGTTTGTCACCCCTGCCGATCTCCTTGCCGTCAAGTGAAATCCGGGCATGCAGGGGCAAGGAACGAAGCACCAGGTCACCGCTGTCACCGCGGCTGATCAGCAGCAGCACCTTGCGGTTGATATCCTCCACCGTTGTTGATTCATCAAAGTCAAGGACCACCTCCAGGGTACGGCCGTTCTTGATCGCCACGTTTCCGGTCAGAATTTTGCCGCGGTTTTTCGCCTTGAAGTTATACTCCCCGCCTTCGAGGTCCTCGATATAGAGACCGGCTGCCCCCAGCTTGCCCTGGAGCTGACCACTGAGCCAGACCTGGGTACCCGGCGGCCCGACAACCTGCAGGTCGCCGCCGGCCGCAGCCGGCCCGGCAACCATTGCGGTCATGATCATCCAGAGCCAGAAGAAAGAATGGTATTTTTTCACGATGCCCCTCCCTGCGGAGACGATAAATTAGCGAGATGGTTATTCTATTATATGCCGGAGATGGTTAGGATGCAATCGACTTGATTTTTTTATTCACAAAAAAAAACCCGGAACTCAAAGAGAACCGGGTTTTTAAAGATGGATTACGTGCGTGCCTCAGGATTTCTTTTTCTTGGCAGCGGCCTTTTTCCTGGCGGCGGCCTTCTTCTTGGCAGCCGGCTTTTTCTCTGTTTCTTTTTCCTGCCGGGCCGGCTTTTCGGCCTTTTTTTCCTGCCCCGCCGGGACCGGAGCAAAGGCCTTGGACAGAGACTTGGCCAGTTTTTCAGCAATCACCTCGCTGATATGCTCCCGGGTGAAATCTCCTTCCTTGCGCAACCCCTTGGTGGCATTGGCAAAGACCATCCGCACCTTACGGTCGCTGACCACTGCCAGGGCCTTTTCCAGCCGGGCCGTCAATTCGGCCGGCTCGATCCCCTCGGACTCACCCAGCGGTCCCAGTTCCCTGGCAAGTTGCGTGAAATCGGTGATCAGCTTGACAAAGCGCGGCGCC
This sequence comes from Desulfobacterales bacterium, assembly GCA_021647905.1. Classification (NCBI taxonomy): domain Bacteria; kingdom Pseudomonadati; phylum Thermodesulfobacteriota; class Desulfobacteria; order Desulfobacterales; species Desulfobacterales bacterium. The sequence continues at coordinate 39,777 of JAKITW010000003.1, forward strand.
TCGGCGGCCGAGGCCCACTGGAGCGAGAACCGTTCCGGGTTGATCCCGACTTCATTGAGCGCCATTCCCACCAGCGCATCCATTCCCATTGCATCGTAATTACCAACCTGGTAATGGCATTCACCAGGTTGTCAGCCACCGGCAAAGATGCCGGCCGCCCCGGCCAGGAACCCGCGCATCACAAAGGTGGGATCGATGCGGCCGGTGCACATCACCCGGATGGTCCGCAGGTTGGGAGGGTACTGGTAGCGGGATACCCCGGCCGCATCAGCGGCGGCGTAACAACACCAGTTACACAAGAAACCCAGAATCTTGGGATTATATTGTTCCTGACTCATAATAGTTATTCCTCGGTTGCCTCTTCTTTGATCCCGCCGAACGCCTCGATCTGCGAGACGATCTGCTCGTTGGTGAACCCGCCCATGGAGATGGCAAAGGTCGGACAATGGGAAGCGCAGATGCCGCACGCCTTGCATGAGGCAACAATGGTTTCCGCCTTTTTCTTCTTATCCTGCTTGACCATCCGGATGGCCTGGTAGGGACAGAGGGAGGCGCACAGGCTGCAGCCGATGCAGGTCTCCTTATCCACGTTGGAGACGATCGGATCCACTGAGACATACCCCCTGACCATGGGGATGGCGGCCTTGGCCGCCGCGGCCTGGGCCTGGACGATGATCTCGTCAACCGGCTTGGGCGAATGGGCCAGGCCGGAGACATAGACGCCGGCAACCGGCAGTTCCACCGGCCGCAGCTTGACGTGCGCCTCCAGGTAGAACCGGTTCTGATTCACCGGCACCTTGAGCAGCTTGCTCAAATAGTCGGTGGACTCGGGTACGATCCCGGTGGACAGCACCAGCATCTTCGGCTTCAGGTTCACCTCGTCCCGGAGAATCGGGTCAAAAAAGGAGACCTCGATCCTGTTGCCCTTCTGGGTAATGGCCGGTTTCCGGTCCAGGGTATAGGGTATGAAGAGAACCCCCTGCTCCCGGGCCTGCTGGTAGATATCCTCGTTATACCCGTAGGTCCGGATATCACGAAAGAGAACCACTACCTGAGACTTCGGGTTGATCTCCTTGATCTTGAGCGCATTTTTTACAGCGCTGCTACAGCAGATCTTGCTGCAGTAGCCCAGGCCGTCGCCCCGGGAGCCGGCGCACTGAACCATGACCACCGAATCCGGGGCCCGGTTCCTGCTCTTGCCGGCAAGGCTCTTTTCCAGTTCCTGCTGGGTGAGCACTGTTTTGGCGGAAAAATCAATGGGATTGTTGAGCACGGTTGCCGGCCGATGTTCCCTGCCGCCGGTGGCGATCAGGATCACCCCGTGATCAATGGTATCCTCGACCGGGCCCTTTTTCTTCTCGCTCTTGATCACCGAGGAGAAGTTGCCGACAAACCCGCTGGTCTGCAGGAGTTCCGCCGAGGTGAACAGATCGATTTTCTTGTTTTTCCTGACCTGACCGGCCAGCTTCTTGACATGGTCGAGATGCTGGAAAAAGCCGCCCAGCGAAGATTTTTTCTCTACCAGGAAACAATGAAAACCCTGGTCAGCCAGGTTGAGGGCCGCGGTCATCCCGGCCACCCCGCCGCCGACCACCAGCGCCCTGGAGGTCACCGGCACGGTCTGTTCGGGCAAGGGCTGGATCAACCGGGCCTTGGCAACCGCCATCCGCACCAGATCCTTGGACTTGTCAGTGGCCGCCTCGGGCTCGTTGGCATGGACCCAGGAACATTGATCGCGGATATTTACCATTTCAAACAGCGAGCGGTTGAGCCCGGCATCCTTCAGGGTCTCCTGAAAGAGCGGCTCATGGGTCCGCGGCGAACAGGCGGCGATAACCACCCGGTTCAGCCGATGCTCCTTTATCTTCTCCTTGAGCACCTCCTGGGCGTCCTGGGAGCAGCTGTAAAGGCTTTCAGTGTAGTAGACCACGTTTTCCATGTCCCCGGCATAGTTGCTTACCCCGGGCACATCGACAACGCTGCCGATATTGATCCCGCAATGGCAGACAAAGACCCCGATCCGCACCTCTTCATCCAGGGGCTTTTCAGCGGGATAGCTCTTATGGATGATCCCCTTGCCCCGTTCCTTCTTTAAGAGCGAGGAAACCGCCCCGGCAACCCCGCTGGACTGGGTGACGCTCTCCGGAATATCCTTGGGGCCCTGGAAGGCGCCGGCAACAAAGACCCCCTTCCTGGAGGTGTCCAGCGGGCTGAAGGTATCAGTGGCGCAGAAATCGTATCCATTCAACTCAATCCCGCTGATCGCGGCCAGCTTGCCGGCATCGGCCGGCGAATCAAGGCCCACCGAAAGGACCACCATGTCATAGGGATCAAAGCGGTGACTGCCGTCCATGGTGGCATAGGTCAGCTGCAGGTGATCGCCCCATGGCATCACATCGGCGACCCGGGCCCGGACAAACTTGATCCCCTTGTCCTCGGCCCGCTGCTGGGCCGCGTCAAAGTCCTTGCCCTGGGTGCGGATATCCATGTAGTAGATGGTGATCTCCGCCTCGGGGTCATGCTCCTTGGCAACCATTGCCTCCTTGATCGCATACATGCAGCAGACCGAGGAGCAGTAGCCGTTGTCGCAGCCCAGATCCCGGGAGCCCACGCACTGGATAAAGGCGATCTTATGGGGATGGCGCTGGTCGGAAAGACAGCGGACCTCGCCTTGGAACGGGCCGGAGGGGTTGAGCAGCCGCTCGAACTCCAGGCTGGTGACCACGTCCGGATGTTTGCCGTAGCCATACTTGGCCAGGGCCTGGTCCGGAACCCGGCCGAAACCGGGCGAGAGCACCACCGCGCCGACCTCCAGGGCCCGTTCCTCGGGTTTCTGACTGAAATCAATGGCCTTGCTCTGGCAGACCGGCACACAGATCTGGCAGGTCTCATGCTGGAGATAGAGACAGCTGCGCGGATCAATGAAATAGGTGGCTGGCACCGCCTGGGGATAGTCGATATGGATCGGCCGGGTAATGGCCAGTCCCTCGTTGTACTCGTCGACCTGGTGCCGGGGACAGTAGGTGGTGCACAGGCCGCAGGCCGTACAGTCGTCCGCATTGATGTAACGGGGATTGATCCGGACGTTGGCGGTGAATTTACCGGGCCTTCCATCCAGTGAAAGAAACTCGGCGTTTGTAAGAATCTCGATATTTGGAGACCGACCGGCCTCGACCAACTTGGGCGCCAGGATTCAGAGCGAACAGTCGTTGGTCGGGAAGGTCTTGTCCAGTTGAGCCATCACCCCGCCAATGGCAGCGGATTTTTCCACCAGATAGACATAGTATCCCAGGTCGGTCAGATCAAGAGCCGCCTGGAGACCGGCGATACCGCCGCCGACCACCATCACGGATCCGGCTCTGCTCTTCTTTACTTCAGCCATAATGTAACTCCAGGTTCAAAGTTAACAACCGCGCAACATGTCGAAATCAACAAGATTTCTTATCCCGGTGGCCCGGGACCTGTTCCCTTTCCCTGCCGGAGCAAGACACGGTCTTAAGAGGCCGGCTTCCACTCCTTGAGGTATGCGGGCAGATGTCCGGCCTCGCGCGGGCCGATGGTAATGGTCCACTCGGGCAGTTCCTCCTCGATCTCGCCCTTGATGGTGGCCAGATACCCGGGGATGATCAGGTCGCGATGCTTGACCTTGTCCTCAATGCCGCTCTTCTTGAGGAACTGGGCGATGAGGTCGGCGCCGAACTTGCCGGCGGCCCAGGCGGTGAGCACCGACAGCCCCTCGGTATCCTTGATCAGCAGCCAGGAAGGCACCTTGCTGCCCTCGATCTCGCCGGAGACGATGAAGTAGGTGAGCGAGAAGTTGCAGGTGACCAGCACCGGCGAGTTCTCGTCCGGACCGTTGATCGGATAGATATCCTCTTTCACCACCATCGGCCGCTGCGGATCAGTGAACAGGTTGAGCCGTTCCAGGAAGAGCGGAAAGAGGGTGTCGCCCTGGAGATCGGACAGGATAATCATCCCGGCGTACTTGGCGATCAGCACCGAGGAGATCATCGCCTCCATCAGCGGGTCGTCGGTCATCTCGCCGGGAAAGACGATGGTCGGAAAGCCGAGCGGCTTGAATTTTTTGGTAACCGCGGCGCGGCGGGCCACAATGTTGTCCTCGAATGCGGCATGCATGGTCCGGGCCCCGGTATCAATGACCAGGTCCTTGAGACCGGCCTTGATCAAGCTCTCGGACAGGGTCACCGCGTCGTCAAGGTCAACGCCCTTGACCGCCAGCGGGCAGCCGGCCTCCCTGGCCATCCCGGCCATGGCATCGGCATTACCGGCAGTGGCCCCGTACAGGAGCGGCTTGCGGTCGCCGCAGAGCCTGGCCCCCTCGGCCAGGGTCTCGGGGTTGTCGCTCATCAGCACCAGGGTGGCGTCGGCCGCGGTGTCCAGGACCTTCTTGACCAATCCGCTAAAGGCGGCTCCATCACCGTCAGCATCCTTGACCGCGATGATATCGGCCTTCATCAATACCCCGACCCGCTCATAGCGCAGGCTGTTAAAGCGCTCGATCCGGCCGTCCACATCCTGGCCGGCCATCCCGGTGGTGACCAGCACCCCGATGCCGGTGGGATTTTCGAACCGCCGGTCATGCCGGTACATGCAGGTCTCGCCGCCGGCGGTGAAAGCGGCATCCCCTGCCCCGAGCTTGATGGTGCGGATCGGCGGCGCCGAGGCCTCGCCAATGGTCTCCTTGGCCTCATCGCTCACATACGGACATACGCCGATTTCCATCTGCCCGGCCGCCACCTTCATTCCAAAGGCCAGACAGGTCGGTATCCCGCATTCCCCGCAGTTGGTCTTGGGGAGCATTTTCAGGATTTGAATACCAGTTAAAGCCATTACCGTTCCTCCACGTTTATCTATACATTCAAAGCATGCAGAATATCGTTGTGATCCTTACACCGCCGCTTCCATCTCCAGGGCCGGGTGCCCCTTTTCCTTCAGGAACTTGAGGATCTCCTCCTCGGTCTCACCCTGCTCTTCAGTGGCGATCATTTCATACAGTTCAGGCATCCCCTCTTCCTTGCACCGCGCGATGAGCTTGTCCTTGATCTCTTCCTTGAGCATCTTGGGCAGCCAGACCAGCCGTTTGAGCCCGCCCTCGGCCTTGAGGAACTTGCGGCTGGTGAGGAAATGCTTGCTGACCCCCATGAAACCGGGGGTCTGGGCCCCGCCGCCGGCCATGCCGGCCAGGGTGGTGAACTTCATCCCGCTGGGGGTCATGCCCCGGTAATCGCGGTTAACGATCATCACCCCGTTGCACTGGGGCAGCATCGCGGCAATGGCCTCGAAACAGCCGCAGGCGGTCATCGGGTTGGTCATCAGTGAATAGCAGGCCACCTCGGGCACCGCGCCGCGGGAGGCCTGGTTGACAAAATCATTGATCCCCTTGAAGTTGCCCAGGTTGTTGTCAAGGCACTCGCCCTTTTCAATGGGCTGGTTGGGGCCGGTGGGGTTGATCTGATAGGAGGCCTTGCCGTCCAGCCAGTTGTAGGCCCCGCACATGCCCACCCGCTCCGGGGTGATCACGCAGACATGGCTGGGGGCGAAAGACTGGCACAGGGTACAGGAGTAGAAAATCTCCTCGGTCTCGTCGGTCATGGTGCCCAGCCGTTCGTCGCGCTCGGCATATACCGTGCGGGCCACTTCCTGGACCTTTTCCACCTGGTCGGGCTCGGTATAGATCTTGACCTGGATCTTGTCGAGGATCGCGCCGAACTCCTGGTGGAGCTTGCCGTGCAGCACCTTGCCGATGTGGGCAAGCGAAAAACCCTTCTCCACCGCGGCCTTGCCGATCCGGAGCCACATGATGTTCCGCTGGCCCATGTGCATGATGCCCTGGATGTAGTTGATCAGGTGATGGAACTGCCGCTCGAGGATGGGCTCGAAGTCGGACTGCATCTCCCGGCCGGCCACCTCGACCAGGATGGCCAACGGCAGGTTGTGGCCCTGTTCGATATCCTTGATGTCCGGACCCTCGACAATGACCAGGCCGTCCTCGACATCGCCCATGTCCTTGGAGACGAGCACCTCGACCGCCGGGGTCCGGCCGCCGCCGCACTCCATGAACAGATCGTCCTTGCGCACCCGCTCGCCCTCAAAGGCCGGACCGAAAGACATGGGGATGTCGATCTTGGTGATCGAGACCTTGAGACCGCGCACCTCAATGGCCTTCTGGACGAACTCCTCGTGGGGTACGTTGCTGACCACGTGCTCGTAAGTACAGATACCAGTGGGCAGCACCTCGGGGATGTCGTAATCAGAGATGGTGGGAAAGCCCCAGTTGATGGCGCCGGCGGCATTGGCGTACCACTCGTCGGAAACCGGTCCGAAGGCCATCACAAAGGCAAAGGTCCGGTCCTTGTTGTAGATCAGGTTGCCCCGGTAGTCGCCGGGCTTGATCCCGCCGAAGGCCATGGCCACCCGGCAGGCGAAACCAATGGCAAAGACCGCCGAGGTGTAGCTCCGGCCAAAGGGCACCAGCCGGGTGTTCCAGCCGACCTGGACCTTGTTGTCGACGAGCTGCTCGGGCATGCTCTTCCCAGAGGCGTGATCATGGTCATGCATGAAGATATAGAGGTTCTTCTCCTGCAGTTCCAGGGCGATCTTGCTGGCGATCTCCTTGTCGGGCGGCGCACCCATGATCGCGGCAAACCCGGGGGCCGTGCCGTCAACAAACTCCACCCCCCGCTTACGGAAGATGATATCGTCGGCCGCGCCCAGCCAGATATTGTCCGCAGTGGGATCCTCGGTCTTGGTGTAGAAATCAGGCTCGTTCAAATAGCGGACCGCCTCATACATCTCTTCGGCAAAAAAGGTGGCCATGCCCGCATCCAGGGCCGAGGCCAGGTAGGGCAGCCAGATCTCATCGCTGACCATCTCCGGCAGAAGCTTGCGGCATTCCTGGAAGATATCCTTCATATCCCCCAGCTTTTCCACCTTGGCGCCCAGCATTGAATAAATGACCGGCAGGAAATAGGCGGTGTTGGGGAAGGCGACCTCTTGTTCAGGACCGTGTTTCTTCAGCGCTTCTTCATACTTTTCCTCGGCCATGTCCACAATCTTGTGGGCACCTCGAATAGCGGCTGAACAGATAATTTTTGACATCGGAGACTCCTTAGCAGAGAAATATTTTTACAGGATCAACTGGGTTGTTCATGGTCACGGCATTCAGCCGATCAGGCCGTTGACCAGCGACTTGGTCAGGGCGATGGCCCTGGGATGCCGCATGATCAATACCTCGCCGCCGGACAGCAGCATACAGGAAGCGGTAATCGCCTCCATCAGCACGCCGCGCTGCTCCTGATCACCCAGGAGCGGGTCCGAGGGCAGCCGGCATTCCTTGGCCTTCCAGACCTCGCGGCCCAGGTTACAGATGATCGGCACCTGCAGTTTCTCGTCCTGCTGGGTCAGGGCGGCCAACCGGATCCGCTCCATAACCGAATAGGTGTACTCAATGCCGTAGCCCAGGGCCCCGACAGAGGGGTCGATGAGTACCGAATCAAGCGACACCCCGAGATTCTCCAGCAGGATGTTGAGCTGCTTGGCCAGGTTGACGTCAATGGGAGAGGCGGCGACCATGGGATACTGGAAGGCCATGGCCGTGGCGCCGATGGAGCGGTAATTGGCATCGGAGAGCGGCGCCAGGCAGACCTTCTTGCTGCCGATCATTGCGGTGACCTCCCGCAGGGTCTCGGTATCCTTGTCAGCGTTGCCGCAGCCCCAGAGGATGATCGGCACATCGATGTTATTGATCACCTCGGCCGCGGTCTTGGCCGCATCGGCCGATGACCGGTTCAGGCCGTTGGGGTCGGTGGAGACCAGGGAGAGACAGATCGCCTCGGCCTGGTACTCCTTGACACATTTCCGGGCCCAGTCCACCGGGCTGTCAAGCACGTCGGCAAAATGGCGGGTCAGGGTCCCGGGCCATTCTTCCGGCTTGATATCAGGAACATCCATGGCAATGAGCGGCTTGTTCGGCATCTCGCCTTCAAAGAGCTGAAAGGGCATGGAGTCGGCCCCGCCGACCTGAACGGTGTTGTCGTCGCTGCCCAGGGTGACCTGGCGGATGGAGCCGCTGTATCGGGTCCGGTAGGTGTCAACCGGAACCTTGGTCGATCGATCGGCCAGGGGTGTCGGCTCACCGGCCAGCGCGGCAACCCCGAAATCAGCGGCAGCGGCCGGGGCGGCGGCGGGCTTGGCCTCGGCAGTCTTTTCAGCCTCCTCAACGGCCTTGGCCGCAGCCTCTTTTTTCGCCTCTGCCGCGGCTTTTGCTTCCGCCGCCTTCCTAGCCTCCTCAGCGGCCTTGGCCTGTTCGGCAGCCTTGGCCGCGGCGGCCTTTTTGGCCTCTTCGGCAGCCTTGGCTTGTGCGGCGGCTTTTACTTCAGCAGCCTTCTTGGCTTCCTCGGCAGCCTTGGTCCTGGCTTCATCTGCCGCGCTATCCACGGCCGGTGCCGCCGGTGCTGCTGGTGCTGCCGGAGTTACCGGTGCTGCCGGTGCTGCCGGGGCTGCCGGGGCTGCCGGAGTTACCGGGGCTGCCGGCTCTTTCCGCAAGATGGCTTCGGCCCCGGCAAAATTGGTCAGGGCCTCGAATTGATCATCGCTTAATCCAAGGGATCTCTTCAGTAATTCAAGACCACGCTGAACAGACTCCAACGCCATCCGGCGTTCTCTTTCATTCATCTCATCTTCTCCTGCTTCCGCAATTTCCATCAATTCCTGATCAACCGGGGCCGCGGTCCGCGCCTGCGGCCTGCCCGCTTCCTCCCTGGCCGCGGCAATTATCTTTTCAGCCTCTGCCCTGGCCGCGGCAAGAACATCATCGGCCGCCTTCTTGTCGACCGGGGCCCTGCTGACCTCGATTGCCGCCGGGGCCGCAACCAGGGCCGCGGCCGGCTCATCATCAAATACCGGCCTGGGGCCGAGACTGGCCCGGCTGACGATCTCGGGCACCGCGCTTTCCCACTCAATGGCCATGATATGGACCCCGGCCACCCCCTTGATCTCACGAACCTGGTTGATAACATCAACACAGATGTTGATGCCCTCGTCCTCCTTGTCCGCGGCTCCCCGCATCCGCTCGATCACCTCGCCGGTGACATCCATGCCGGGCACGAATTTTTTCATATACCGGGCCATGCCCAGGGAACGGGGCGGGGTGACCCCGGCCAGGATGGAGACCTTTTCATCAATGCCCAGGTCGCGGACCATTTCCATGAACCTGGCGAACTTCTCCACGTTATAGATGATCTGGGTCTGGACGAAATCAGCGCCATTAGCCGCCTTTTTCCCCAGCCGCGGGGCCCGGTAGGCAAAGGGCTCGGCAAAGGGGTTGGCCGCGCAGCCCAGAAAGAGCCGCGGCTTTTCACCCTTGATCTCCTCGCCGCACTGGAACCGGCCCTCGTCGCGCAGCGACCTCATCATGCCGAGCATCTGGATGGAGTCCATGTCAAAGACCCCCTTGGCTCCCGGATGGTTGCCGAACTTCTGATGATCACCGGTCAGGCAGAGCAGGTTCTTCAACCCCAGGGCCGCGGCGCCCAGGATATCGCTCTGCATCCCGATCCGGTTCCGGTCGCGACAGGTCATCTGGATGACCGGCTCCACCCCCTCGGACTGGACGATCAGGCCGGCGGCAATACTGGACATCCGGACAATGGCGGTCTGGCAGTCGGTGATATTAACCGCGTCCACATGGCCCTTCAACAACCGGGCCTTGTTGCGCACCACCTCGGGGTCGCTGTTCTTGGGCGGCCCCAGCTCACCGGTTACCGCAAAATCTCCCGCAGTTAAGATACGCTCTAATCGACTCGCCGATTTCATCGGTAATCTATCCTTGTCTTCCATGCTTCATTTTCTTCCATGTTTCAGGTTGGGGTGCTCTTGCTGGTCCCGGAAAGATCATGGTTGCGACGACTGGGCCGGACCGGTGCAACCGGCGTCGCCAAGACCGGTGGAGCCGAGATCCCTCCGCATGGCCATGTCGAACAGGACCCGCTCGGTCTTCTTGTTGATGCCCAGCGCATCCCGTTTCGCCTCGATCTTGGCGATCATGGTCCTGGCGATCTCCACCGGGTCCTCGACCACGTTCCAGTGAGCCCCGTAAACGCCCATCAGGTCTTCAAGCAGATACTTGTTAAAGACCTTGGCCCCGGAGGTGGGCAGGCTCTGAAAAATTACCTGGGCCCCGCTGGCGACAAAGTACTGGCCGATGGCCACCGCCTTTTCACTCATCCACAGGGGCGCGGTGCCGATGGCGGGCAGGTCGGAGATGTCATCGCCCAGGCCGCCCTCGCGGACCATCTCGGTGGCTGCGATCAGGATCCGGCTGTTGTCCACGCAGGAACCCATGTGCAGCACCGGCGGCATGCCCACGGTTTCGCAGATCTCGGCCAGGCCCTTGCCGCAGAACTCCGCTGCCTCGGGCCGGAGCAGCCCGGCCTTGCCCAGGGAGGTTGCCGCGCAACCAGTGGCCAGCACCAGGACATTGTTTTTGATCAACTCCCGGGCAATGACCTCGTGGGAATCATCGGCCAGCTTGAAGTTGTCGCAGCCGACGATTATGCCGACGCCGCGGATCCGGCCGTTGATGATGTTGTCGTTCAAGGGCCGGTAGCTGGCCCGGAACCGGCCGCCCAGGATGTAGTTAATGGTCTCATGGCTGAAACCGACCACCACGTCTGTCTTTTCTTTTTCCGGAATATAAAATGCGTCCCGTTTCTTGTAATTGGCAATGGCGTGTCTGAGGATCCGCTTGGCTGATTCGAGCGGCTCATGTTCCTCGAACTGGATGTGAATCCCGCCCGGCATCTTGGCCCGGTAGTTGGTGGTGATGATGTCGGTATGGAAGTTTCCAGCCACCTCGGCCACCGACTGCATGACACACTGGACATCGACCACCATGGCCTCGATGGCGCCGGTGGCCAGGACCATTTCCTGCTGGACGAACCCGGCCGCCACCGGGATGCCGCGCCGCATCAGGATCTCGTTGCCGGTGCAGCAGACCCCGGCCAGGTTGATCCCCTTGGCGCCGGCCTTCTTGGCCAGGCCGAGGATCTCCTGGTCAGAGGCGGCAATACAGAGGGCCTCGGCCAGCAACGGCTCATGGCCGTGTACGGTAATATTGACCTGGTCCGGTTTAAGCACGCCCATATCGACTATCGCCCGGATCGGCACCGGGGTGCCGAACATGATGTCAGTGAGTTCAGTGGAAAGCATCGAGGCCCCCCAGCCGTCGGCCAGGGAACAGCGGGAGGCCTGGAGCAGGATGTTCTCATAGTCCTGATCCACGCCCATGTGGGTGCGGTGCATGGTCTCCACCACCTCACGGTCGATACCGCGGGGCTCAACACCAAGTTTCTTCCAGATGGCCTGGCGCTTGGCCGGGGCCCGCTTCAACATGGACAGCGGCGTGTTTTCCTGGTTGCCGAATTCAGCCAGGGCCTTTTGCCCCAGTTCCAGGGCAATATCCTTGACCTCCCGGTCCTCGGTCTTGATATCAAAGGTCTTGGCCAGCCTGATCAGCTTGTCCACGTCCTTGATCCGGTGCGGCCCTTCCCCGTTGGCGGTATCAATGAAACCCCGGACCATTTCCCGGGCATGATCGGTATGGGCCGCGGTGCCGGCGGCCACGATCCGGGCGAAATTCCGGGCCGCCACGGTATCAGCGGTGGCGCCGCAGACCCCGATCATCGATTCAACGCCGTCGATGATCTGGCAGGGTCCCATATTGCAGTGCCGGCAACAGGTGCCGCCGGCGCCGAACAGGCAGGTAGCCATGCCCCGGGCCTTGATCCGGTCATAGGCGGTCTTGACGTTTTTGGCCACATCCTGGGACAACACCGCCTTGGTGGAAACACAGGTGATGTCTGTACAGCCTTCGCACTCACTTCTCTTGATTGCCATTATTTCACCTCGTTCAAACAAGAATCAAATGCCGACACCCGGTTGTCGTCCTGTTACCGGACAGGTTCGGCATGGTCCGGCCCTGCCGGCCGGGTTAAACAAGTCCAGCGGCCTGCCTGGCGGCCTGGACCGTGTTTTTCATCAGCATGGTAATGGTCATCGGCCCGACACCGCCGGGAACCGGGGTGATGGCCGCGGCCTTTTCCTTGACCCCCTCAAAATCCACGTCACCGGCCAGGATGGCCTTGCCGGACTCGCTCTTGCCGATCCGGTTGACCCCCACATCGATGATCACCACCCCCTCCTTGACCATGTCGGCGGTAACCATCTTGGCAACCCCCACCGCGGCGATGATGATATCGGCCCGCCGGGTGTGGGCGGCCATATCCCTGGTCCGGGTGTGACAGAGGGTGATGGTGGCGTTGCCGGATTCACGCTTCTGGAGCATCAGGTTGGCAATCGGCTTGCCCACGATGTTGCTCCGGCCGAGGATCACCACCTCGGCGCCGCTGGTCTCAACGCCGCTCCGCTTGAGCAGTTCGAGGATGCCGTGGGGGGTGCAGGGCAGGAAGCATTGTTCGCCCAGGACCATCTTGCCGACATTGACCGGATGGAAGCCGTCCACATCCTTGTCCGGGTCAATGGCAAAGAGCACCTTGGCCTCGTTGATATGCTTGGGCAGCGGCAACTGGACCAGGATGCCGTTGATCTTGCCGTCCTTGTTGTACTTGTCGACAACGGCGAGCAGGTCCTCCTCGCTGGTATCAGCCGGCAGGGTGATCTGCTCGGAATGAATCCCCAGGGCATGGGCGGTCTTGTTCTTGGCGGAAACATAGGACTGGGAGGCCGGATCCTCGCCGACCAGGATGGTTACCAGCCCGGGGGTGATATTATGTTTTTCAATAAGTTCGGCAACCTCGACTTTCAATTCCTCGCGAATGGCCCTGGCCGTCTCGGTGCCGCTGATGATCTTGGCGGTCATGTGCAGTTTCCTCCGGATAAATTCGTAACTATGATTAAATACACCTATTAAGCAGACATGGTCTCCGGGACCGGCAAATGAATATCAGTTCACCTGCAACGGCAGAGACATGCGACAATTCCAGGAACGGAACCTTTAAAATTAACCAGTTTTTCACCTTTTTTCAAGAAAGGATTTTGAAAATCCGCCAAAGTTTTGCAGGATGGGGCGAGAGTGGTGACTTGTGGTTTCGGAAAGGAGGGTCCAAGGGCGATTTCGAATGAATTCACCACAAAGTACGGGCTCCCCTTTTTTTCCGAAGACGAGAAAAAGAAATCTATAGTCGCCTGGTAATATTATAAACCATACTAAAAACGGCATTGTCGGAAAACCAAGCGACAACACCGTATCCCTCTCAAACCTGAATGCATCCTTCAACGCCCCGGGCACAACGACCAGGGCATGGAACCCTAATGAACGTATTCGAATTGGCAAAATTCCTCAACTGAAAAATAGCTGAATGTCACCTGGGAACCAATGATGACTTTATCAACGGTTGTATCTCCGCCATGTCTGTGCTATACAGACAATCCGGTAAAAAAACGGCTGAAAGGCAAAAAAACTCCCGGGCAAACAGCTAGATTCGATGGATTTGTAAAAACCGGTTTTTGTCAGCGTTCACCATGGTTTCAAGGAGAAGATAATGCGGGAAAGGGTACAAGCTGCAATCGATAAAGTCCGGCCCGCCCTGCAGCGGGACGGCGGCGACGTTATTCTGATGGAGATCACGGATGACGGGGTGGTCAAGGTGCAGCTCACCGGCGCCTGCAAGGGCTGTCCCATGTCCCAGATGACCCTGAAACAGGGTATTGAACAGTTTGTCAGAAGCGAAGTGCCGGAGATCAAAGCCGTGGAATCGATCTGACCCCGGAAGCTGTTCCCTTCCCCCACCCGGGTACCTTGAGCCCCCTCCGGAAACGGGTGTTTCCGAAAGGTCATTTATGATATTTCTCACCGGCCTTAATGGTATGGGCGCGGTACAGCTGCTCCACCAGGAGCAGCCTGGCCATTTCATGGGTAAAGGTCATTGCCGACAGGGAAAGGACCAGGTCCGCCGCCTTGACAGCCGATGGCGCCAGCCCCAGGGCGCCGCCGATGAGAAAGGAGGCTGTCTTGATCCCCCTCCCCTCCCAACCGGTCAACCGGCCGGCCAGTTCCTCAGAGGAAAGCGGCCGGCCGCCGGGGTCCAGGGCCACGACCAGGCTGTTTTTTGAAACCGCGGCCAGCAGCACTTTGGTCTCGGCCTCGATCAAACGTGAATCAGGGTCGTTTTTCCTGACCCTGGGTTCTCGAATGGTCTTGATCTCCAGCCGGGTGTAGTGGCGGAGCCGCCTGGTAAAATCGTCTATTCCCGCGGCCAGGTACGGGGTCCTGGTCTTGCCGAGAAAGAGTAATTCCAGTTTCATCCCGGTCCACGCTGTTTTTGTCGGTCTCGTAAAAACATTCGAGACGGACGTGGGTCTTGTTGTAACTTGCTGATTCCGTTCAGTGGCATTTGAAACATTTCGGGTTGTTACGAGTTTGTCATTTTTCGGAAGAACCGTCCAGGGTGGCGGCGAATTTCGCCCGGAACTCCGGGTAACTCATGGACCGGTTGATTCCCGGGCAGGATTCCCGGATCGCGCTCAGGTTGGCCTCGTCCTTCAGAAGACTGGGGTGGAGCGGCCATTCCCGGCAGCGCCACGGCCTGCCCGGATGCACGGTACAGCCCTGGTCATAGAATATGCAGTGGCCGTCCCTGATCTTCATCTGGACGATGTTGCCGCTTATCCGCCAGAATTTTTCCGCCACCTCTTTCTCGCTCATGCCCAGATGGGCGCACATCCGCCCGCGGTCCGCCTCGTCCAGCGACACCGTGGTCTGGCCATGGCAGCAATAGCCGCATTGTTGGCACTCGAATATTTTTTCGTCCATGTTCACTCGGTGCCCTCTGCGTCCTCGGCGGTGAAATCAGACTTTTTTACGAGTCCGTCAAAAAATGATGAACTCGTAACAACCCGAAAGGCTTCAAATGCCACCCAATAAAATCAACAAGTTACAAGACGAATCACGTCCGTCGAGCGGGTTGTTGCGAGACCGACAAAAAATGAAGAGAAACGTGAGATTGCTCATGCCGAACCCACTACATCACCGAACAGGGTGATGTCGATTCCATATTGTTGCGCGGCCCGTTTCCATTTCATCTCATCCGGGGTCTTGAAAAGAATCTCGTTTTCAGCCGGCAGCACCAGCCAGCCGTCCACAATGAGTTCGCTTTCCAGCTGGCCCGGGGCCCAGCCCGAATAGCCCAGGGTCAGCACATAGTCATCCGGCCCCTGGCCGAGCACTATATCCCTGAGAATCCGAGGCTCGGAGGAGAGACAGACCGTGCTGGTCACCTCCAGCCGGCTGGGCGCCTGGTAATCCGAAGAATAGAGGATAAAGACCGAGTTCAGCCCCACCGGACCGCCCATATAGACCGAGGGCAGGACCAGCCCTTCCGGGGCCTCGATATTGGCTGCCTGGAGGATCTCGGCAAAGCTTACGTCCGGTATGGGCTCGTTGACCACCAGGCCCATGGCCCCGCCCTCGGTATGGGCGCAGATATACACCACCCGCTGCTGGAAACGCGGGTCCGGCATCCGGGGCGTGGAGATGAGAAAATATCCCTGTAGACTTTCCATGATCGGCAACTCTTGTTTTGCGGGACGCAAGGCCCGTTGATTCTTATCGGTTCCGAAAGACTAGCATTGGAGACAATCCCCGGTCAAGATCGAAACAGTGGCGTGACCACTGAACAGTCGGAATCCGTGCTGCGATCTTGCATCTGGACGCAGGAAAGGTATATTCTGCGTATGCAGTTATATATTCCGAATCTGCAGCACTGCTGAACGGTTACCGGCCGAGGGGATCTGCTCCTTTTGTGTCCCCTGGTGAACACTTACAAAATACCGAGGTCAAGATGGCCGCAATCTCAATCGAAACAGAACTGGAACGGCTCCTGCGGGCCGACCAGCATGATCCCTTCCAGGTGCTGGGATTTCATTTTGTCGAACAACCGGCCGGGGCCGCGATTATCCGCGCCTTTCAACCCCAGGCCCAGTCCCTGCGCCTGCTGGCCTTTGACAAAAGCCTGGAGATGGAAAAAACCCGGCCCGAGGGATTGTTTGAAATCACGATCCCGGACTGTAGCGAGCCCTTTGCCTACCGGTTGGCGGCCGGTTATCACAACGGCGAAGTCCATGAGTTTGTCGACCCCTACCGGTTCCTGCCCCAGCTGGGCGAGATCGACCGCTATCTCTTTAACAGCGGCACCCATTATGAACTCTACAACCGGATGGGGGCCCACCTGGCCCTGGTGGATGATGTCAGCGGCGTCCTTTTCCGGGTATGGGCTCCCTCGGCCCGCCGGGTAAGCGTGATCGGCAACTTCAACGGCTGGGACGGCCGGATCCATCAGATGCGGATTCTGGGTTCATCCGGGATCTGGGAGTTGTTCATCCCCGGGCTGGCTGAAAACGAAATCTATAAATTCGAGATCCTGACCCGGGACGGTCGGCTGCTGGAAAAATCCGATCCCTTTCAATTCTTCGGCGAACTCCGGCCCCGGACCGCCTCCATGGTATTTGACCTCAGTGCCTATCAATGGCAGGACCGGCAATGGATGCAGGCCCGGGCCGGGGTCCTGCCCTATGACCGCCCTTTTTCCACCTACGAGGTCCATCTCGGCTCCTGGCAGCGCGACCCGGCCGACCCGGACCGGTTCCTCACCTATAAAGAGATAGCGGCCCGGTTGATCCCCTATGTCAAGGAGATGGGGTTCACCCATGTCGAGTTGATGCCGGTGATGGAGCACCCGCTGGACGAGTCATGGGGCTATCAGGTGACCGGGTATTACAGCGTAACCAGCCGCTACGGCCGGCCGGACGAATTCATGTACCTGGTCGACCAGTGCCACTGCAACGGGATCGGGGTCATCCTCGACTGGGTGCCGGCCCATTTTCCAACCGATTCGCACAGCATCGCCCGGTTCGACGGCACTGCGCTCTACGAACACGAGGACCCGCGCCAGGGGTCCCACCCGGAATGGGGCACCCTGATCTTTAACTACGGCCGCAAGGAGACCAGCAATTTTCTCATTGCCAATGCCCTGTTCTGGTTCGACAAGTTTCATATCGACGGGCTCAGGGTGGATGCGGTGGCCTCAATGCTCTATCTCGACTACTCCCGCAAGGAAGGTGAATGGCTGCCCAACCGTTACGGGGGCCGGGAGAATATCGAGGCGATCGAGTTCCTCAAACACCTGAACAGCGTGGTCTACCAGCGGTTCCCCAACGTGCTGATGATCGCCGAGGAGTCGACCAGTTTCTTCGGGGTTTCAAAATCGACCGACCAGGGCGGCCTGGGTTTCGGTTTTAAATGGAACATGGGCTGGATGAACGATACCCTGAGCTATTTCAGCAAGGATCCGCTGTACCGCAAATACCACCACAATGCGCTGACCTTTTCCCTTTACTACGCCTTTTCCGAAAACTTTATCCTGCCGCTCTCCCATGACGAGGTGGTGCACGGCAAACGCTCGCTGCTCGACCGGATGCCGGGCGATATCTGGCAGCAGTTCGCCAACCTGCGCCTGCTCTACCTGTATCTCTGGACCCACCCCGGCAAAAAACTGCTCTTCATGGGCAACGAGTTCGGACAGTGGTCGGAATGGTACTGCAAGACCAGCCTGGACTGGCACCTGATCGAGCAGGAGCCCCTGCACGGCCAGGTCAAGGAGTTTGTCAAGGAACTGAACCGGTTCTACCGGGACAACCCGGCCCTGTGGGAGGTTGATTTCTCTGATCAGGGGTTCCGCTGGATGGACTTCCAGGATGCGGACAACTCGGTCATCGTCTTTGTCCGGTTTGCCAGGGACCAGCGGGACCACCTGGTCTGCGCGCTCAACTTCACCCCCCAGACCCTGGATGATTACAAGATCGGAGTACCTGCCAACCGGCACTACCAGGTGGTATTCAACTCCGATGCCTCTTTTTTCGGCGGCAGCAATAACGGCGCCCACGGCCACAAGGCCCCGGTCCCGGAACCATGGGGCGAGGCGCCCTTTCATCTGACCGCCACTGTACCGCCCCTGGGCGGCATTATCCTGAAACCGATGAACACGGATAAATGAAGAAAAATCCACCGCAGAGGGCGCAGAGGACGCAAGGTTAACCAAATAAAATGATACCCTCTCTGCGTCCTCTGCGGTAAAATCTTACAGGGTCGTTCCCCGGACCCGTTGAGGAGGAAAAAAATGACCCCGACCAGCGATCTGCAACCAAGCGGTGAAAGAATCCGTCAGGCCCTCTGCTGGGTCAGCGATATCCTGGCGGCCTATCCGGAAAAAAAGCGGCGGGCAGTGCTCAAGGAGGCGGAGATCCGCTTTGATCTCACCCCGCGCGAATGCGAGTTCCTGAACAAGGAGTTTCCCGGCGCACCAGGTGAGATCGAAGCGGACAGATAACTCTACTTCTCTTCCGCCCTCTTTCGCTTCAAGGCATAGTTGGCCGCATTGAGGCCGGCGATACAGCCCTCGCCCACCGCCTTGGCCATCTGGTAGGGATGACCGGTAATATCGCCGGCCGCGTAGATTCCCGGAATATTGGTCTTCTGTTTCTTATCCGTGTTGATATGGGTAAAGGTCTCCATGTCGAGCTGGACCCCGAGGATGGTGGCCAGTTCAAGGGCGCCCTTGGCCCCCAGTTCGATAAACACCCCTTGCACCGCAATATTCCGTCCATCCTCGAGCAGGACCCCGGTCACCGCGTTCTCGCCGACAATTTCCTTGACCCAGTTGCCTTCCAGCACCGTTACCGGCCCGTCCACGAGCTTGTCCCGCAGTTTGCCGGACACTGACAGTTCCCTGGCTATCAAAAAAACCTCGGAGGCGTAGCCGGTCATGGTCAGGGCGCCGTCCACCGCCGCGCTCTCATTGCCGATAACCGCCACCGGCACGTTGCGGTAGAAATTGGCGTCGCAGTCCACGCAGTAACTGACCCCGCGGCCGGCCAGTTCTTTTTCACCCGCCACTTTCAGCTTTTTCCGGGAGGTGCCGGTGGTAAAGATAATCGTCCGGGCCGTGATCTTGCGGCCCGACTCCACCGCGATCGCGAACTTTTCATCCACCGCCTCGATATGCAGGACATCCTCGGGCCAGACCTGGGCCCCGAACCCCTTGACCTGCTCCAGGCCGATTTCCAGCAACTCCTTGCCCTCCCTGACCCCTTCAAGGCAGAGATAGTTCTCCACATGGGCCCGGTAGAGGCTGCTCTTTTCCAGCCGGCCGAGGACCAGGACCGCGGCCCTTTTCCGGACCGCATGGAGCGCGGCCTGGAGGCCGGCCGGGCCGGCGCCGATTATCACAACATCATAGATGTCCATTATGCTTGCTCCTTTAGCTTGATTTGCCGGTCTCGCAATAACCCGCGAGACGGACGTGTGTCATACGGAAAACAAAAAACTGGTTTACCGAAATGCCAGAGGGTACTTTAATGACTGTCGGGCCATGAATCAAGGTCGACAGGACCCATAAGATCGACTATAGTAGCGGCCTTTTGGATTTTCAGTCTTATTATCAAAAATATCCGGGCACTGCGAACCATCCGGAGTTTTTTTATTACTCACGACACGCCTATCATGGATACCTTTGCCCCAGAGCAACGAATCGTGATCACCGGCATCGGCCTGGCAGCGCCCAATGCCGACAACCTTCCCGAATACCGCGAGAAACTGCTGGCCGGCAAAAGCGAGATCCAGGAGATCGAGCTTCGCTTCATGGGCCCGGCACCGGCCGGGATCTGTTCCTTTGACGAGACCAGGTACCGCAAGAAAAAGGAAAACAAGCGCGGCACCCGGGCCGGCTGTCTCGGGGTCTACTGCGCCAACGAGGCCATAAACGACGCAGGGATCGATTTTTCCGAATATGACCGGAGCCGGACCGGGGTCTATATCGGCCTTACCGAACACGGCACCGTGGAGACGGAAAACGAGATCTATAATATCAGCCAGTTCGACTATAACACCGATTACTGGACCCATCACCATAACCCGCGCACAGTCCTGAACAACCCGGCCGGCGAGATCACCATGAACCTGGGGATCACCGGGCCCCATTATTCGGTGGGCGGGGCCTGTGCCGCCGGCAATGCGGCCCTGATCCAGGGGGTGCAGATGCTCCGCCTGGGCGAGGTGGACATGGCCCTGTCCGGCGGGATCTCCGAATGCACCGGCTCCTTTGGAATCTTTGCCAGCTTCAAGGCCCAGGGCGCCCTGGCCATGCACCAGGACCCGACCAGGGCCAGCCGGCCCTTTGATCTGCAACGAAACGGGATCGTGGTCTCCGAGGGGGCCTGCGTCTATACCCTGGAACGGCTCGACCGGGCCCTGGCCCGGGGCGTTGAGAGAATATACGGTGAGATCGTCGGTTACGGGATGAACTCCGATGCCCGCGACTTTGTCCTGCCCTACGGGCCGCGCCAGGCCCAGTGCATGGAACTGGCGCTGAAGCGGGCCGGGCTTCGGCCCGGGGAGATCGATATCATCAACACCCATGCCACCGGCACCAAGCAGGGGGATATTGAGGAGTGCTCGGCAATAAGAACGGTATTCGGCAACAGCGCCAGGACCCATGTAAATAACACCAAAAGCATCATCGGCCATGCCATGGGCGCGGCCGGGGTTCTCGAACTGGCCGGCAACCTGCCCTCTTTCATTGACAACCAGGTACACCCGACCATCAATGTGGATGAACTCGACCCGGACTGCGACCTTACCAATCTGGTGATCAACCGGCCCAAAAAACTGGACCGGATCGAGACCATCCTTAACAACTCATTCGGCATGGTGGGGATCAACTCGGTGGTCATCGTCAGGAAGTACACCCGGGACTGACCAGCAGGGCCGGACCATGACCGGCCGGCCATAACAAAATAATCGAAAACGTCACTCCGGCATGGCAAGGACCGCGCCTGGCGGCGACCTTCACATAAATCTTGCCTCAAACCGGACCCCTTCCGAATCGAATACCAGGTTGGACAGCATGCGCAACACCCCTCCCCCATCCACCAAGACCAGGAAATGGCTCCTCTACGCCATCCTGACCCTGTTCATCGCCATTTTCGCGGCCCGGCTTTTTGAGCGGCCCCGGCACGACATTGATGCGGAACCGCGGCCAGTGGTGGCCCGGGGCGATCTGGCCGCTGATGAGAGGAACACCATTGACATCTTCAAGTCAGCCTCCCCCTCGGTGGTCTATATCACCACCACCGAACTGCGACGCGGCCTTTTCAGTCTGAACGTCTATGAGATTCCCCAGGGCACGGGGTCTGGTTTTGTCTGGGACAAGGAAGGAAGAATCGTCACCAACTTTCACGTGATCGGCGAGGCCAGCCGGGTGGAGGTGACCCTGGCCGATCAATCCACCTGGGAGGGCAAACTGGTCGGCGCGGCGCCGGACAAGGATATCGCCGTCCTGCAGATCACAGCGCCGAAAGACAAGCTCCACCCCATTTCCATCGGCGATTCCAGAAATCTGCAGGTCGGCCAGAAGGTCTTTGCCATCGGCAACCCCTTTGGCCTGGACCACACGATCACCGCGGGAATCGTCAGTGCCCTGGGCCGCGAGATCAAGGCGGTTACCGGCAGAACGATCCAGGATGTGATCCAGACCGATGCGGCGATCAACCCGGGCAATTCAGGCGGACCGCTGCTTGACAGCGCCGGCCGGTTGATCGGGGTCAATACCGCTATCTTCAGCCCGTCCGGGGCCAATTCAGGGATCGGTTTTGCCGTGCCGGTGGAAGGGGTGAACCGGGTGGCAACGGAACTTATCCGCCATGGCCGCCTGATCCGGCCCGGCATGGGGATCCAGGTAGCCAACCAACGTATCGTCCGCCGGTTGAAAATCAAGGGGGTGCTGATCGTCAGGGTGCAGAAGAACGGCGCCGCGGACCGGGCCGGACTGATCGGCACCCGGGAAGTGCGCGGCAATATTGTTCTCGGCGATATCATCCAGTCGATCAACGGTCAGCGGGTGCTTAATTACGACGACCTGCGCAACGAACTGGACCAATACAAGATCAACGACACGGTCACCGCGGGCATCCTCCGGGGCAGCAAGAGGATGTCCGTGGAGGTTACACTGGAAGCCATCGAATAGAACGCTCTCCTGCCGGTGTTGAGCCGACGGGGCAGGAAACAGCCGGACACCAGTCGCCGGGCTGCTCAACCGCAATATTTTTCAAATCAAATTGAGTAAGAAAATAGGAGGCATGGGTTGCCAGAACCACCTGCGTTCTTCTGGAGGCCCCCTCTCAAATAGACCTGCCAGAATTGGCAAGGTGCGCGGATGAACTCCCTGATCAGGTTCATCAATACAGATCAAGGTCGGAGGAGTCGGCATTACGCATAAGGTCGCCCAGGCAATAAACCGAAGTGTGCCGTCGGATAAATCGGCCAAGCTCAAATCCGTATCAATATTGTTCTCCCGCCAGAAGGCAATGACTTCACCGGGACCGCAATCAAAAGACTCCTCCTTTCCTTATATCCTGCTTCCTTCCCATGCGGTATTTGATGTCGTAGTTGACATTAATGTCCAGTTCGCTTTGCCCTCCCTGGACTTCGGCAACAAGGCGCCTGAGTTCTTCACGGATCATGCCGCGATTCCCTCATGGTTTGACTCCCCGGCCTGAAGCCGTGTTTGGCCGATTACTGTGTAAGGTTTCCTTGCTTCCCCGGAATCATGCGGTTCCCTATCACGGCTGTTTTCAATACTTGATGAACTCGTAACAACCCGAAAGGCTTCAAATGCCACCCAATAAAATCAACAAGTTACAAGACGAATCACGTCCGTCGAGCGGGTTGTTGCGAGACCGACAATACTTGAGAAAAGCATAATTTCATGGACGTCCCTCTCGTAACTCTCGTCCCTCTTGTAACTCTCGCGAGCGCCATTGGAGATATCAGTGAGGCGCTTTGCTGCCGGCGATACCATTAAGCCATTTGGCAAACACAGGATCGACCACCTTCCAGGTTCCGCTCTCTTTCGCCTGTTCAATGAAATCTTCTTTTTTGAGCCTATCGCGGGCAAATTGCACAGAACTCGTGGGCAGACCGCACTTGCTGATGAATTCACCGGACAGCATTTCCTTGGTCGATGATTGGGCAAGGGTGCGAAGGACCCGCACTTGCGGAATGGTCAACTGGGATAGGACCGCTTCAAAGGCGTACCGCTCCGCATCGATCACCTGTTCCAGCGCCCGCTTCACATCTTCTTGTAAGAATTCGTCCTTTTCGAGGTCATAGACTTCTCTGGCCAGTCGTTGTACGTAATAGGGATGCTGCTCAACCTTCAAGGAGATTTCCGCGCAGAGTTCATCAGGACAGTCTTTTCCCTCCTTAGCGAAAAGCTCGGACAGGAAGGCAACAAGATCCTCGTGGGGAAGAGGAGGGAGTTCCATATTGATTGCTGATTGAAAAAAAGGCCTCTTCCGCTCGGAAAACATGGCCCTGAGAATACCCCTCCGGCTGCCGAGAAAAAAGAACGAGGCCTTTAGCCCCTGGATCTTGCCGCGCATGATCCCCTCGATTTGTGCAGATTCCTTAAGCCTGGTGATTTCCTGAAATTCATCCAGCACAAAGTTTACCCGATAGCCTGACTTCGCGGTAAACTCGGCCAGTTCGCCCAGGATACGTTCAAGTAGCTCCATCGGTTTTTCCGTCGAAGCGGGCTCTACGCCGACGGAGACGCCATCTTCCGTAGGTCTGAATACCGGGCGGAACGAACTGAAATATTTAAGAAGCCTTTTTCCCTTCGCCAGCAACGACTCCCGGGCATGGATGGCCCCCAGTATGCTTCGGGCCATTCGGGAGGCGGCATCCAGGACCGAGTCTACACCGAAGAACTGGCAGTAAATAGTCACATACCCTTGTCTTGCGAGCATCGCCTGGATCCGGAGGGCCAGTGACGTTTTCCCATAGCGGCGGGGAGAAAGAAGCACGATATTCGTGCCGCTTTCAGCACAGGAAAGCAACCGGCGTATTTCCTCCTGCCTGTCGCAAAAGGGGCTGTCCGGCGGAAGGGTCTCAATGAGAAAAGGATTGGGCATTGCAATCTCCTCGTTACAAGCATCCCGTTACACGATTCTTGTAATGCATTGCCAGGCAGTGGTCAAGGATAAAAATAGAGAATAGGTGAAGGTTATGCGTGCAACAGGCGTCGCTGAAGGAGCGTCTGCATGTCACGACGTCCATCGGCAATCAGGGGGAGACATAGACGTTGTTCTCTACTACTCTACCCCGTCCCCGCTCTGAGGACATCTGCGGTTATATTGTATATGCTATGCCCCCTGCTGAGAAACAAAACAGTAGAGTTTGTCATCAGTAGTCAATAGCGTTTTCCCCGAAGCAGGTCAAAAATAAATCCGACCCCTTTTCGTTCCGCTCCAACTCTCTAAACCACGACAATTCAACGAATTCAACAACGGACTCCTCACTCACACCGGTTTATACGTTGAGACTTTTTTGCCAAGGGACATAGCTTGCTTCAAGAGTTGGGCCACTTTTCCTCCAGGGTGTGCGTAAGGGACAAACAGCTCCTCGGCCAATGCGGCAACAAAGGTATTTCGTTCAACTCCCAATGTAAGCGTCGGACGCCGGTGTTTATTTGGAAAAGGTGAGACCACCAGCAATCTTCCCTCAGCCAATGATTTTCTCCAAACCTTAGGTATGCGCATATGCTCTATGCCACGGGCCGGACAGATTACCAAGGGCTGTGTGCCTCTTAACAGAAAGTCCAGACACTCCTTTTCCATAGGTGAATGAAAACCGCCGATAACCACTGTCCCATTATCCCGCCACGATCTGGCCAGGTCGTAAGTTTTCAAGATAATGTCACCCGGGCATCTGGTTGAGCAGAAAAAGCCTAATAACTTATGCTGGAGAATATCAATATTACCGATAGCCCAAATTTTATGAGGAGGAGGAAGCAGGTTACTGTCCTGCAATTTCGAAGGATATACAGGATTATTGAAAGCTATAGTGTTTACCTGAACCGTCATTGACTCTGTCACCATTTTATTCTATCCCAAGGCCTTAAGGATAGATTTCTAATGTAGATGCTATATCCAGAATTTATCCAGAAAATTCTTGGTAAATTCTGGATATAAAAATTGCTCGGGGTAGGTGGGATCTGCGATGTCAATGACTATCACTTGGCTGTTTTATTCTTACTTTGCCAATGAAACTCTTCCAATAACACCGTTTCTGTAAATAGAATTCTATTAGCGGACAATTGCTAATAGAATCGCTAATAGATTCCCCTTAAGACAAGGCATAACGCGCCCATCGGAGTTTCCCCTCTCGTCTCAGTACCCCAGCATGAGTCATTCTTTTCAGCAGATATGAGGCCCTGGTCATATCTACTCCCAGCAACTCTCTGCATTCAGCATTGTTAATGGAACCATGCTCCCGGACATGGGCAATAATTCTTTCTTCGCCGCTTTGCGGCGGCTGTTGCTCGACCGGTAGTTTATGAGGTACGTTCAGGGTGTAGCTGGTACCCCGACCTACGCCTTGTTGTTCTACTAAGCCGGCCTGGGCCAGACCCCGCAGTTCCTGGCCGGCAACGATAGTATCGACCCTGTTCAGCCGCCTGTAGTCGCTGTTGGTGATTTTCCCGTGATGCCTCAGATAGATGAGGGTGAGGCGTTGCCGGTCGTTCAGAGCATGGTCGGCAAATTGATTAAGCCAGGAAATGGCTTCCGGTGACATCAATGTGTGGTTATGAAAAGTTATCCTGAAAGAAGAACGCCAGTCGTCAAAACGGGGAGGTTCCAGATTGGCGGTTCGAAGCGCATGGAGCATGGCCTTGATACCGCTGCCGCGATTCTCCACAATATGCATATCTTCCATCATCCGCATAAGCCGGGCATTTCGCGTGGAGTGTTCTTCGTCAATATTGTCGGTCTCGCAACAACCCGCTCGACGGACGTGATTCGTCTTGTAACTTGTTGATTTTATTGGGTGGCATTTGAAGCCTTTCGGGTTGTTACGAGTTCATCAATATTATCAACCGTTACATTTCCAAAAAGACCTCCAGGGCTTGAAACTTCCAGACGGTTTGCGAACATGCGAATCTGGATGTAACTGCCCCGGACATGCGAGCTGTAATCACGGTGCGCCACCGCATTGGCAATGGCTTCCCGCAAGGCTTCCTGTGGATACTCCGGGATATCGCGGCGGAACATACCCTCAATAAGAGAGGCCTTACGCATCGATCCCATCACATAACTTTCAGCAGCGGCAACCATCTCGGGCACAGGGCCTTCAAACGTCCGGTTATCCACGAACCGGGCGCCCTGCGGAGTCCGCTCGTCATCGGTTGTGCCGTAGTATTGAATAAAGGTAATTGTGAGTTGGGGGAGAAATTCCTGGGGGTATTTTCCGAACATGAGAAGCCCTGCCAATGTTGGCCGGAATGTCTCCCCATCCCGACCAATTACACGCAGGCGGGCAAGGACTTCTTCTTTCCGCCCTTGTAAGAAGGTGGCTCTTGGCCTGGTACGGCGCAGATTATCGAGATATTGATTCAGGAGCGAGTCATCGAGATCTTCGATATGAGCATTTTTGATTATGTCTTCATCGTGGGTCGGCTGTCCCCGACTGCTCATATAACCGAAGACTTCGTAGTCGGTCATCCGGCGGTTGGTGTTCCCGACACGGATGTACGAGCCTTTCTGCAAGCCCGCACTTTTATAGAAGCACGGTTTCCGATCAACGGGAATCTCCTCGATGGTTACCGCCACTATTGTCTGGTCATCAATCTCATCGATTATAAATTCAGGCCGCAATGCCGGCTCCATTTCATGGGCTGCCAAAAGGGTTAACTCTTCCTGCAACCGATGGGCATCACCCACACCGACTATGGAAAAGTCGCTGGTTTCGTCCAAGCCGAACAGGATCACACCGCCACCTGTCCGGTTGGCAAAAGCAGAAAGCGGCTCAAACAATCGCCTGGGCGTCCCGCCCCGAGCCGCCTTGACCTCAAGGTTGTCGAGTTCAGTCTGCTGCCTCTGCACAGAGGCTATGAGTTGGTGTAATTCTTCCCGTGTCATGACTGTAAATAAAAAACCTCGGCCTCCTATAGCAGCCAAATCAACAAATCAGCCTCGGCTTGGGTAAGCATCAAAAAATCCTCATTTAATTAATGCCGATGCGGTATTTGTTGTCGCAGTTGATGATGGGGTTCAGTTCTTCGTCCGTGAAGTTGTCAAGCCGTGCTTGGATACGGTCGATTCGGTCGATAAATTGTCTACCCGGTTTCACCAGCGCCCCTACCGCTACCGTACTACGATATTTTGTGTTTGGATCACCTTTCCAAACCCAAAACGTTCAGAAAATCCCCATAAAATATCTTCTTATTACAATATATTACATGCTTATTATGATCTTTTCGCCCAAATGTTTTGGGGATTCGCAGGGCAAAATCCCCAAAACTCCGATATCCTGTCCTATGATTCCCCGCCGTCCGGTCCAGGGAACCACAGCGCCCCCCGTTTTTACTCTGCCATCCGGATGATGGATTTCTTTGTTATTATGGTCGTACACCAAACGATATTTTGCAGGGTAAAGGGTTAACCGGCCGCTGTCCCGCAACTCACGCAGGATCTGGCCCGGAAGTTCAACAGGCTCGCCCTTCGGGTCTGTCAGCACAATCAACAAATCAGCCTCGGTTTGGGTAAGCATCAAACAGCCCTCATTTCAGTTTATGCCCATGCGGTACTTGATGTCGTAGTTGATGATGAAGTCTGGTTCTTCGTCCGTGAAGCTGTCAAGCCGGGCTTGGATACGGTCGATTCGGTCAGTTGTTTGTTCGACTTCGTGCTCATTTCTCGAATGCAAAGATGACAGGCTTGTTCCT
>JAKITW010000004.1 GCA_021647905.1 Desulfobacterales bacterium
AAATTCCGTTTTTGCCGTCACGGCTGCGGCTCAGGGTCCGCTACACCGTTCGGTATAAGAAAACCCCTTTCCCGGTCCAACCTCAAACGTACGGGGTTTACCGAAACCTTACCGCTCGACGGACGTGATTCGTCTTGTAACTTGTTGATTTTATTGGGTGGCATTTGAAGCCTTTCGGGTTGTTACCAGTTCATCAACTATGAACAAGCGCAATATTTTTTTGGCTTCCCGGCCAATTGCCGAGTATCCTGTTCCGGTATAGCTTCAGCGCCCCCCCGGTTACGGCGCCTTTACCAAAAAAGACCATAAACCCGAAGGACCAGTCGTGGAATATGCTGTTTATGAAATAGACCCGGACCGGATGCTTAAAAAACGTCCGCACCCGGGCCTGGCATCACCTGCCGTGCCCGGCGGCGCCCTGCCCGTCTGGATCGACATCACCCGCCGCGACCCTGGTCCCTTGACGGAATTTCTCCGCTCCCTTAAGGTGCACCCCCTGGCCCTGGAAGCCTGTCTCGAAACAGTGCCGAATTCACGAATAGGGGTCTATGGGAAATCCTTGTTCATCGGCTTGCCGATGTTGCTTGACTGGGCAGACCACGGCCGGACATTTCTTTCCATTCTCTGCCTTCCCGGAATACTGATTACAATCCACGAAAAACCGGTGCCCATGCTTGACAGCATAAAAAAAGATTTCACCGCGGCCATGCAGTTTCATGCCCCCAACACCTCGGCTGTTCTCTACCAGATACTGGATTTTATTATTGACCGGCAAATTGTGCTGACCCTTGAGGTGCGTGAAAAAATCGACAACCTGGAGGAGGCCCTGGAAGCGGAATCCGTTATGGACCTGCCCGGGGAAACGCGCTCCCTGAAACGCAAGGCCGTTCTTCTCGAGGCCATACTGGAGGATCAGCACCATTGCGTCAGCTCCCTGCAGACCATCGAATCGGCAGCCTTCAATGTCGGGGATATCCAGGACTATATCCGTGATGCCATAGCCCACCTGGACCATACCGTCAGGTCCGTGGGGCGGCAGCTCGACCGGCTGACCTCCCTGCGGCAGCATTTTCTTTTACAACTTCAGGATAAAACGAACAAGCGGCTGCAGATCCTGACCATTGTTTCGACAATATTCCTGCCCCTGATGCTGGTCACCG
This sequence comes from Desulfobacterales bacterium, assembly GCA_021647905.1. NCBI lineage: Bacteria > Pseudomonadati > Thermodesulfobacteriota > Desulfobacteria > Desulfobacterales > Desulfobacterales bacterium. The sequence continues at coordinate 1,161 of JAKITW010000004.1, forward strand.
GCATCTATGGGATGAACTTCCGTCATATGCCGGAACTCTCATGGCGCTATGGCTATGCCGGGGCCTTGTTGCTCATGTGCCTCATTGCCGCCGGGCTTCTCTGGGCGCTTGCCAGAAAGGGCTGGTTCAAATAGCGGGGAAATGACGCCAATGCTTTCCTTTATGGTGAGGCCGGTTGGCTGGGCCCGGGAAAAATGAAGAGCAGAATCGTTCGGATCCTGCCGGCATTTGTCGGCATGCTTCTTTTTGGCACCGCCCTCTGGGTGCTCCATCGTGAGCTGACGCAATATCATTTCTCCGATATCAGACATTATCTGGCGGAAATTTCCGCGCAACGAATTGCCGTTGCCTCGTTATTGACGATTGCCGGTTATCTGCTGATGTCCGGCTACGACATCCTGGCCCTGCGGGCCATCAAACATCCACTCGCCTGTCGCAAGGTGGTGTTGGGCTCCTTTGTCGGCTATGCATTCAGTAATAATATCGGCATGGCCATGCTGGCGGGCGCCTCGGTCCGCTATACCCTCTACTCCGCCTGGGGATTGACTCCCGCCGAAATAGCCAGGATAATTGCCTTCTGCGCCATCACCCTCTGGCTCGGTTTTTTCAGCCTCGGCGGGGTACTTTTCCTGGCAATCCCCCTAACCCTTCCCGCTGGGCTTCATTTCCCGTTTGCCTCTCTTCATCTTTTGGGAATGTTGTTTGTCCTCTGCGTTGCCGCCTATCTTGTTCTCTGCGTTTTACGAAGAAAACCGCTCAAGCTCTTTGGCAGAACCCTGTGGCTGCCGGAACCCGGGCTGCTCTTTCCGCAGATAATCGTTGCTGTCTGTGACTGGGCCATGGCAGGCGCTGTCCTATATGTACTCCTGCCGTCCTCACCCTCATTTTCCTATCCTGTTTTTCTGGCTGTTTTTCTAATCGCGCAACTGGCCGGGCTGGCCAGCCAGCTTCCCGGCGGCATCGGGGTCTTTGAGACCGTTTGTCTGCTGCTCCTGAAACCCTACTTTCCTGTTCCACAGATTCTGGGGTCATTGGCAATCTTCCGGGTCGTCTATTATCTGTTGCCCCTTGTACTGGCCGCTGTTTTGCTGGGCGGGTTCGGATTACGCCGCCATCAGGCCCGGCTGCGCGGCATACTTCATGGACTGGACAGCGGCCTCTCCATGGTCGCGCCGCGGCTTTTCTCGCTGGCAGCCTTTGCCGGCGGCATTGTCCTGCTGTTCTCCGGCGCCACGCCGGCAATGCCCCGCCGTCTTGCCTGGCTTGAACATTTTGTGCCATTGGCCTTTACCGAAACATTCCACTTTGTTGCCAGTCTCATGGGCGTCGGGCTGCTGATTCTTGCCAGGGGATTGCAGCGCCGTCTTGACGGCGCCTACCTGCTCACGCTTTTGTTGTTGGCTGCGGGAGCTGTCTTTTCATTGCTGAAAGGTATTGATTACGAGGAGGCAATTCTGCTTGCCGCCTTGTTTGCGGCTCTTTTACCTTGCCGCCGACATTTTTACCGCAAGGCCGCCCTGTTGAGCCAGCCCTTCACCTTCGGCTGGATAACGGCCATCACCCTGGTAATATCAGCCACCACCTGGTTGATCTTTTTTTCATACAAACATGTGGCCTATTCCCATGAACTGTGGTGGCGATTCGCCTTCAGCGCCGATGCGCCCCGGTCGCTGCGGAGCATGGTGGGCGTGGTCACCGTTGCCGGTTGCTTTGCCCTGGCCAGGCTGCTGCGGCCGCGGCCGCCCCGTGCCCTGATTTCACCGGCCGACCCCGGAGACATCAGCCGGGCAAAGGCCATTGTCGCCCGCGCCGATACAACCTCGGCCAACCTTGCCCTGTTGGGCGACAAGCGGTTTCTCTTCAGTAACAGCGGCGAATCCTTTCTCATGTACGGTATCAGGAGGAAAAGCTGGGTGGCCATGGGTGACCCGGTCGGTCCGGTGAATGAGTTGCCCGAGCTTATCTGGCAATTTAAGGAGATGAGCGACCGCCATGGGGGATGGCCGGTATTCTATGAAACAAGCCATAAATACCTCCATTACTACGTTGATATCGGTCTTACGCTTTTTAAACTTGGCGAGGAGGCCAGGGTGTTGCTTGATGATTTCACCCTTAACGGCCGTTCGGTAAAAGGACTGCGTTATACCAAGAACCGGTTTGAAAAAGATGGGTGGCGGTTTTCAGTGGCGCCCCGTGAAGACGTGCCAGGACTGCTGCCGGACCTGCAGGCTGTCTCCGATGCCTGGCTTGCTCGGAAGCAGACCAGGGAAAAAGGTTTTTCCCTGGGTTTTTTCGACCCTGAATATCTGAAACATTTTCCCGTGGCCCTTGTCAAGAAAGGAGACAAAATATACGCCTTTGCCAATATATGGCAAGCCGCGGCCGGCAACGAACTCTCCATTGATCTCATGCGGCACCTTGCCGAAGCGCCATCTGGAGTGATGGATTTCCTGTTCATCCACCTCATGCTCTGGGGCAAGGAAAAAGGCTTCCGCCGGTTCAATCTCGGCATGGCGCCCCTGGCCGGTGTCAAGGACCACGCCCTGGCGCCGCTCTGGAACCGGACCGGGGCCTTTATTTTCCGGCATGGTGAACATTTTTACAACTTCCAGGGGCTGCGCCGGTATAAGGAAAAATTTCATCCTGTCTGGGAGCCCCGTTATCTCGCCGCCCCGGGCCGGGTACAACTGCTGCCGGTGCTTATTGATATCGCCGTCCTCGTTTCCGGCGGTATCAAGGGTGTTATCGGTGAATAATCTTCAATTCAAACCGGCCCGCCCGGTAACGGTTCACCGGGTGTAACCAATCCGGTTAATCCACCGCGCTGTAAGGGTTTGCCAGTGCCGGTCTTGACCGGCGGGCAGTTTATCCGCTGACCGATTATGCGCTGGATCACATTATTTGTATGGATTAAAGGTCAATACCGGGCAGGGCGCCCTTTTGACAACCCGCCGGGCCACGGATCCCAGCAGAACTTCCTCCAGCCGCTTGGCGCCGTGGGTACCGATAATGATCAGATCGGCCTTTTCCTGCTTGGCAAAAGCGATAACCTCGCTGACAACATCGCCCTTGCCAACCTTGCCGGTGCAGCCGGGGGATTTTGCCGTGCATCCCTCGACAAGCTCTGTCATTTTCCTCTCAGCGTGGTCCCAGATCTCCTTTTCCGCCTGCTGCACGGATGGAAACGCCACCAGTTCGACCTCGACATAGGTTTCATACAATTTAGCCACATGGAAAAAAGAGAGCCGGGCTGAAAACTTATCCGCAACATAAGTTGCAAATTCAACGAGCTTGTCCGAATGTTCGCCAAAATCAACCGGAACAACTATTTTCTTAATTTCTTGCATTTTTTCTCCTCCTCATATTAGGCTGTATACGATGTCGGGTCAGGGCCGCGTTCCCTCCGCGGCCGGACAAAGCTCTAACCCATATAATGAATACTGCTTCATCAATTGTCAACCCTCCGCTTTGTTATTGGCGGATTTCCTCGCCTGGAATCATCGACCCGGCCGGGCCGTTAAGCAGGTTCCACCGGCTCGTCCGGCAACCTGCTCTTCACCACCACAGACAACATGATCGATAAAATTTCAAACGTGGGGCGCCAGTGTCGGATCTAGAGGACCCAAGGGTATTTTTTGCATTGGAACGGACATTACTGGCCTGGAACCGCACCGGTGTCTCGCTGATGGCCCTGGGCTTTGTGATTGAACGGTTCGGTCTCTTCATGCAACTGCTCCAGAAAAAGGAAGTCATGGCCTTTCACAGGATTGTTTCTCTATCCATCGGCGCGGTTTTTATCGGGCTGTCGACAATCATTCTTTTTTGTTCGATTGTTCAATACAAGAGGGCGTTGGCCACGCTGAGTCCGGCGGAGATACCAGCGGGGTATAACATATACGCCGGTGTAATCACTAACGGAATCGTTGGATTGCTGGGGTTGGCCTTGACCTTGTATGTCCTTCGTGGAGTTTTTTAGTATAAACTCCAGGCAAGAGTTATATGAAAGTCGCCCCGGAAGAAGTCCGGTGCCCGGGGAATTTTCATTGTTCGTTATGGCTGCGGCCTGACATCTGGTCCAGCCATGCCGGTTGGTCGTTCAGTAAACCCCCTCCTGTCGGGAAAGGGGTCTTCTTCTACCAACGGCCGCTCCATTGAGAAGGGCCGGCTGTTCATAAACAGGCTATCAAGCAGGAACTCGCTTCGTCGCGGCGGCGATTCGGAATCCATAAGCATATCATGCCGAAGTTGTTTCAAATTCCGCTTTTGCCGTCACGGCCGCGGCTCAGGGTCCGCTACACCGTTCGCTATAAGAAAACCCCTTTCCCGGTCCAACCTCAAACGTACGGGGTTTACCGAAACCTTACATTACCATCCTGGTCAGCCGTTGCCGGCGGACCGGCGGGTGACCAGGACCCGGACGCCGGGACCGGCCGCGAGGATTGTTGCGGCGCTGGCCTCGCGGGCCGCGATCTCCAGAAATCCCCGGCTGTTGATCAGGCAGAGCAGCCGGCCCGGTTCGGCCCGGGCATAGGCGGTGACCAGGCCTTTTATCGGTGTGTCCCGGACAGTGACCGTTAATTCGCTCCGGTCGTAATCCCCGGGGATAAGCCCGGCCAGGTCCGCGGCAGTGATGTTGGTGGTCAGGTTGCCGAACCGGTCGCTGCCGGTAATCATTCCGGCCAGTTTTTTTTCAGCCGGGTCCAGCCGCGGTTCCGGCCGGGCCCGGCTGATGAGTTCATCACCAGACAGGCGCGGGCCCACCTCCTCGGGATTCATCCCGTGGGCCAGGGCCGCGGCCACCGGCGCCATGATGTCCCGGCCGTGAAATGTATGGCTCAGCGGTTCCAGGAACAGGTGTTCGCACCGCACCGCCCGGGCGGACTCGAAAATATCCCGAGCCAGCAAGGGGGTAAGCAGGCCGTTGTCCGGGGCCAGAAACAGTTGGCCCCCGGCTGCGACCAGGACAATATCGCGGTCGCTTCCCACCCCGGGATCGACCACGGCCAGGTGGATGGTGCCGGCCGGAAAGTAGGGGAAGGCCGCGGCCAGGATTTCCGCGGCCCGATCCACGTCCTGGGGCGGAACCTGGTGGGTCAGATCCACCAGCCGGACCTGGGGGGCCCGGGCCAGAATCACCCCTTTCATGACCCCGACATATTCATCGCTGGTTCCGAAATCAGTGGTCAGGGTGATGATCAAGGGACTGTCCTCGCCTGGTCCGTGCGTTTTCCCGGGTCGTTTATTGCCATAACCAACAAGATGTCTTACCTTGCAGATGAGGATCGGCAACCCCGAGGCCGGGCCTGATATTTTCTCTCTGGATACCCGACTCGGCAACGGAGATCAAGGGGGAAAATTATCAGCCCGGTGAATCCTGACCAAGGAAACCATCCATGCATACCCAATCCCGCTTTATCGATTCGCTCCGTGACCCGGCCACCTTTACCCTGACCTTTGAGCTGGTGCCCGGCCGGGGCGGCAAGACCCGGGAGATCAACCGGATCCTGGACCTGGCCCGGCAGCTGGCCGCGGACCAGCGGTTTGTTGCGCTGAGCATCACCGAGAACGCGGGCGGCCACCCGGCCCTGTCGCCCGAGGTCATGGGCAAGGAGATCATGGCCATGGGCACCGAGGTGATCATCCATTTTTCCTGCAAGGACAAAAACCGCAACCAGATGGAGAGCCTGCTTTTTTCCTGGGACCGGCAGGGACTCCACAACCTCCTGGTCATTGCCGGCGACTATCCCAAAGAGGGGTACCGCGGCCTTCCCAAACCGGTCTTTGACCTGGACACTGTTCAGGCCCTGGACATGCTTTCCTTTTTGAACTGCGGCCAGGAGGGGACCGCCGCCACTGAGGCCGAAACACGCCAGCCCTGTTCCTTTGTCAAGGGGGTGGCGATCTCGCCCTTCAAACTGCTCGAATCCGAGCTGATGATGCAGTATTACAAGCTGCATCGCAAGGTGGCGGCGGGTGCGGATTTCGCCATCACCCAGGTGGGGTTCGATGCCCGCAAATTTCACGAACTGCTCCTGTACGTGGAACAGAACCGGCTGGACATCCCGTTGCTCGGCAATGTCTTTGTCCCGACCCTGCCGGTGGCGGAACTGATGTACCAGGGCCGGATACCCGGCTGCGTGATTCCGCAGTCATTGTACGAACAGTTGCAATGGGAGGCGCGCACCCCGGATAAGGGCCGGGAGGCGAGGCTTGTCCGGGCGGCCCGGCTGCTGGCGGTGCTCAAGGGCATGGGCTATGGTGGGGCCCATATCGGCGGCCCGGGGCTGACCTATCAAGATCTGGATTTCATTGTCCGCCAGGCCCGGGCCCTGGCCCCGGACTGGCAGGACCTGGTACGCGAGCTTTCCTTCTGGCCCGGGCATGGTTTTTATTACTATCAACTGGACCCGCGCACCGGGCTCAACCGGGCCGAGCCGACCCCGCGCCCCGCCCCCCGGCCCGGGGGCGGTCTTCATTTTGCCCTGGCCAGGAGATTTCATGACCTGGTCTTTGTACCCCAGGGAGCACTGTACGGGGTGATGAAAAGGGGGTGTCTGGCCCTGGCCCAAGGCCGGTTCCGCTCCGGGCTCAACCGGTTCGAGCATCTCGGCAAGGCGATCCTCTTCGGCTGCCGGAACTGCGGGGACTGCGTTCTGGCGGAGCTGGCCTATCTCTGTCCCCAGGCGGGGTGCGCCAAATATCTTTTGAACGGACCCTGTGGCGGCAGCCGGGACGGCTGGTGCGAGGTCTATCCCGGCAAGAAACAATGCCTCTATGTCCTGGTCTACGAACGGCTTAAATCCCTGGGCCGGGAGGAGGATATGCGCCGGGGATTCATCCCGCCCCGCAACTGGGCGCTCAACAACACCTCATCCTGGGCCAACTTCTTCCTGGGCCTGGATCACACCGCTGCCCGAGCCCAAGGGTCCGGGATGAAAAAAAAGTGAAAAAACACTTTCTCTATTGCAAAAAATGATTATATAGATGTTTTCCCTTTTATATGAAAGCCGCCTTGGGCAAAGCTCTGTGTTTGAGGAGATTTTCATTGTTGGTTGTGACTGCGGCCTGAAATTATGGTCCAGCGATGCTGGTTTGTCCGGGGAACCGGCAACCAAACGGTCCGGTGGATCGACCTGCAAAGGCTAAAAGATACCCGGTGCCGGGTGTATTCTGTGCAACAGGCTGAAATTTTTATGACCTGCCTTTGTTGCACTGTTTTTTTTTAAAGACGGCTGTTTCACAAACTGCAAGGAATATCCGATGATTTACCAACAAGACCAGACCCGGCCGCGCGAGGAATGCGGCGTCTGCGGGATCTTCGGTCACCCGGACGCGGCCAAGCTGACCTATTTCGGCCTCTATGCCCTTCAGCATCGCGGCCAGGAAAGTGCCGGGATCGTTGCCTCCGATGGAACCCATGTCGTCCAGCACAAGGCCATGGGCCTGGTCCCCGAGGTCTTCAGCGAAGAAACCCTCCAGCGGTTGACCGGCCACCTGGCCGTGGGCCATGTCCGTTATTCCACCACCGGCGCCTCCCACCTGGTCAATGCCCAGCCGTTCACGGTCACCCACCGGGGCGGGACCCTGGCCCTGGCCCACAACGGCAACCTGGTCAACACCCGGGCCCTGCGTGACGAACTGGAACTCAAGGGCTCGATCTTTCAGACCACCATGGACAGTGAAGTGGTGGTCCATCTCCTGGCCCGGGCCACTCCCCGGGGATTGGAAGAGGCGATCATCGAGACCTTTTCCCAGGCCAAGGGGGCCTATTCGATCCTGCTGATGACCCAGGACCAGTTGGTGGCGATCCGCGACCCGGCCGGGTTCCGGCCGCTCTGCCTCGGCAAGTTGAACAACGGCGCCTACATCGTTGCCTCGGAGACCTGCGCCCTGGACCTGGTCGAGGCCAGGTATGTCCGCGACGTGGAGCCGGGCGAGGTGCTGATTATTGACAAGGACGGCCTGAAATCGCTCTTTCCCTGGCCCAGGCAGCCGGCCAGCTTCTGTATTTTTGAGCACGTCTATTTTGCCCGGCCGGACAGCGATATCTTCGGCCTCAACGTCTACCAGAGCCGGAAACGGATGGGCGAGATCCTGGCCCGGGAATGCAGGATCGATGCTGATTTTGTCATGCCCTTTCCCGATTCGGGCAACTATGCGGCCCTCGGCTATTCCCAGGCCGCGGGGATCCCCCTGGAAATGGGGATGATCCGCAACCACTATGTGGGCCGCACCTTTATCCAGCCGACCCAGTCCATGCGGGACTTCGGGGTCCGGGTCAAGCTCAACCCGGTCCGTTCCTTTATCAAGGGCAAGCGGGTGATCATCATCGAGGACTCCATTGTCCGGGGCACCACCGGCCGCAGCCGGATCCGTTCGCTCAAGGAGGCTGGAGTCAAGGAGGTGCACATGCTGATCAGCTGCCCGCCCATCCGCCATCCCTGCTATTACGGGATCGACTTTGCCTCCCGCGGCGAGTTGATCGCCGCGGTCAAGAGCGTGGACGAGATCCGTGAGCATCTCGGCCTTGACTCCATCTACTACCTCAGCCTGGAGGGGCTGGTGGAGGCCATCGGCGCTGGCACGGATACCTTCTGCAAGGCCTGCTTTGACGGCAAGTACCCGATTGAGGCGGATACCAGCTTCAGAAAACTCTCTCTGGGATAAGTTACATACTGTTGCGGCTGAATATTTTTTCAGCCCCGGGAAAAAAGCAAAAAAAAGCCCCGGCTTCGGCCGGGGCTTTTTTATATCTTTCCGCTGCGGCTCAGCTTCGAATCAACTCGGCGATCTGAAAGGCCAGCTCCAGGCTCTGCTCGGCGTTCAACCGCGGATCACAGTTGGTGAGATACCTCTCCTGCAGCTGCTGGTCCAGGATGTTGCGGCCGCCGCCGATGCATTCGGTGACGTTCTCGCCGGTGAGTTCGAAGTGGATCCCGCCCGGTACCGTGCCCTCGGCCCAGTGGATTTCGAAGAAGCAGCGGATCTCATCCATGATCTCCTCGAAATTACGGGTCTTGTGGCCGCTCTCGGCAGTATAGGTGTTGCCGTGCATGGGGTCGCAGCTCCAGACCACGGTGTGGCCGGACCGGGTGATTTCCTTGACCAGGGGCGGCAGATATTTTTCGATCTGTTTGGCCCCGAACCGGGTGATCAGGGTCATGCGGCCGGCCTCGTTGTCCGGGTTCAGGCGGTCGAGAATCCGTTTGATCCGGTCAAGGTCATGGGAAGGGCCGACCTTCATCCCGAGCGGGTTCAACACCCCGCGGAAGAACTCGATGTGGGCCCCGTCCGGCTGCCGGGTCCGGTCGCCGATCCAGAGCATGTGCGCGCTGCAGTCATACCAGTCGTTGGTGGTTGAATCCTGCCGGGTCAGGGCCTCTTCATAACCCAGAATCAGGGCCTCGTGCGAGGTGAAGAACTCGGCCTGGCTGATCTGGGGCATCTCCGGGTCCAGGCCGATGATCCGCATGAAGTCGATGGCCTGGCTGATCTGTTTGGCCAGCCGTTCATAGGATTGGCCCATGGGCGAACGTTTGACGAATTCGTTGTTCCAGGCATGGACCCGGCTCAGGGCGCCATAGCCGCCCCGGGTAAAGGCCCGGAGGATGTTCATGGTGGCAGCGGCCAGATAGTAGCCCTTGACCAGCCGCTGCGGGTCCGGCTGCCGCGCCTCCGGGGTGGGGTCCGGGCTGTTGACCATGTCGCCCCGGTAACTGGGGATCTCCCGGCCGTTTATCATCTCAGTGTCACTTGAGCGCGGCTTGGCATACTGGCCGGCGATCCGGCCCACCTTGATCACCGGTTTGCCGCCGGCATAGCTCAGGATCACCGCCATCTGCAGGATAATCTTAAGGGTCTCCCGGATCCCCGGGGCCGTGCAGTTGGCAAAATCCTCGGCGCAGTCGCCGCCCTGGAGGAGAAAGGCCTCGCCGGTGGCCGCCTTGGCCAGCAATTTTTTCAACCGCCGGATCTCGCCGGCAAAGACCAGCGGCGGAAGTTTGGAAATGCTGTCCAGGGCTGCCTGATATTCGGCCCCATCCGGCCAGTTCGGCTGTTGCAGGGCCTGAAAGTTACGCCAACTGGACTTGCTCCAGTTCGGTTGATTGCTGGTCATGTTTTGATACTCTCCTTTTGGTAAGTGATCACGGGTGGTGCAGATGTGGATCCCCTGATCATTTACGTTTTTTTCTACCCTTCGGATGCCGAAGGCAGGGCGCAAGGCCCGCCGACGCAGCATACCTCGATATCAAATGCATTCAAAATCCGCAGCTCCCGTTCCCGGCGGCCCGGGTCGGCAAAGGGCTCGAAACGCAGGGTATCGAGCAACTGCTCCGCCCTTGCCCGATCCGGGATGGAGTCCAGGCCGGAGGCAAGGACCTTGCCGCGGTGAGTGTCCAACAACTCGGCATCCCGGCCATTGGTCACCACGGCCAGGGGAATCCGGTATTCCGGTTCCAGGACCCGGGCCGCGGCAATGGCCGGACGTTCCCTGGTAACCAGGGAGCCGGGTCCGTAGCGGATGATCATCAGGCGGCGGTGATGGAGCCTGATGGTGAAATCAATACCTGAGGTCACGAATTGGCCGGCAAACATGGTCTCGATCTTCAGCCGCGGCTCGATCTCGGCCTTGGCATAGTTCTTCTCCGCGACCAGGAAGCGGGCCAGTTTCTGACGCAACCGCTCGTCATCGGTATCCACCACCTGCTCACCGGTGATAAAGTCGGCGGTAAGCCCATAGACGATATGGTGGGTCGGGATGTCGCTCATCTTTTCCGCCTGGAGAGGAAACGCAAAAAGGGGGCTCACCGCCCCCTTTTTGCACCGTGTTCCCGGGCCGGCCCCTTTGCAGGGCTGCCCGGGCCAAGTCGCGATTTCCGGTCGGTTGAGGCTTACAACTCCAGCCAGGACTCAGAGAACACCGACTGGCCGGCCAGGACCTTGTAGGTCTTGTAATGCTCAAGTTCAGTGCCCGCAAGACCGGCGCTGCCGGGATCGTTGCCATCCATCATCCCGTGGACCAGGTTGACCAGGTTCTGGCGTTCGCCCTTGCAGATCGCCATCAGTTCCTTGTCATAGGAGTTGACAATGGCGGTGCTGAGCCCGTGTTTCATCAGCATGATCAGGTAGGTCCGGTCCAGGTATTTGCGCAGATGCTCGGCCACCCCGTTGGACACGTTGGACAGGCCCACGGTGGAGCCGGCGCCCGGGGCGATATCCTTGAGCATGCCCAGGAATTCAAGGCCGGATGCGATCTGGTCGGCCCCCAGGGTGATCGGGGTGGCAATGGGATCAAAGAGCATCTTCTCATTGGGGATTCCGGCCTCGGTCAGGGCCATCATCAGGTCCACCGACATGGCGGCCCGCTCGTTGGAGTCCCGCGGCATGCCGTCCGGTCCCCAGAGCAGGGCGATAACATTGCAGCCAGCCTCGGCGGCAACCGGGATCAGCTTTTCCATCCGCTCGGGCTGGGCCGAGATCGAGTTCATGATCGCGGCCTCCTTGTTGGCAACCACCTTGAACCCGGCGGCCATGGCCGCGGTATTGGTGGTGTCCAGACAGAGGGGGGTGTCGCTCACCGCCTGGACCGTCTCAACCACCCAGGGCATCAACTCGGTGCCGTCTTTCCTGGCCGGGCCGATGTTCAGGTCAAGGTAGGCGGCGCCGGCCGCGCTCTCTTCCCTGGCCATCTCCTGGACCGGACCGGGGTTCCTTTCCTTCATGGCCGTGCCGCTGCGCTTGCCCATTATGTTGATGCTTTCCGCGATACTTAATACCGTGTTTGCCATTATCAATCTCCTTTGTCGGTCTTGACGGTCATCATGGCGACCGCCGTTGCTGTCAAAACCCGTGCCTTATATCTGGATTACAAAAAATCGTAAGCGTTCACCGGGGGCACAAAAGATGCAAATCCCCGCGCCCTGTCCTGAACAAGAAATAATTTTTCAAAATAGCGTGGAAGATCCGTGATGTCAACCAGGAACATTCCGGTGTATCCCTACTCCGGGTCCTCCAGTTTTTCCCTGACCGTGGGGAACAGGTCCATGTCGGTATGGGGCAGAAAGAGCGAGGCCATGTAGTGGTTCATGAAATCAGGGTTCTCGGAGAGTTCCATATTGGTCATCAACCGGCTGACCATGGTCCGTTCCCGGAACCGTTTGTGGTCGGTCAGGCTGATCTGGGCGCCGAGCAGGGAGGCATTGCCGAGATAGTAGAAACGGTCCCGGTCGATGTCCGGCAGCAGGCCGATGCAGATGGCCCGTTCCAGGTCGATATAGTTGCCGAAGTTGCCGGCCAGAATCACCCGGTCCAGGTCGGCAAAGTCCATGCCCACCGATTCCAGCAGGGTCTTGTAGCCGGCAAACATCGCCCCCTTGGCCCGCATCAGATTGTCCAGATCCACCTCGGTGATCACGATGTCGTCGCCCACCGCGTCCTTGGCCCAGGCAAGCACATACTCGTAACCATCCATCCCTTCCCGGATCCGGGGATGGTCCAGGGTCCGCTTGAACTTGCCGCGCTGGTCGATCACCCCGGCCTCCAGCAACTCGGACACGATGCTGATCAGGCCGGAGCCGCAGATGCCCCCCGGCTTGGTCAGATCAATGGTGATGATCATCGGCTCCAGGCTCTCGGGATGGATATGAAAATTTTCAATGGCCCCGCTGCTGGCCCGCATCCCGTGTTTGATCCCGCCCCCCTCAAAGGCCGGGCCGGCGGAACAGGCGGCGCAGACCATCCACTCCTGGTTGCCGACCACGATTTCGCCGTTGGTGCCGATATCGATGAACAGGGTCAACTCCGGGCTCTTGTACATCTGGCAGGCGTGAACCCCGGCAATGATGTCGCCGCCCACATAACTCGCCACCGAGGGATAGAGAAACAGCCGCACCGAGGGATGGGCGGCAATGCCCAGGCCGGCAGCCCGGGTAAGGGGGAACTGGCTGCAGGTCGGGGTATAGGGCGACTCGCGGATAAACTTGGGATCAAGACCCAGGAGCAGGTGGGACATGATGGTGTTGCCGGCGGCCATGATGTAGCTGATGTCGCTGGGACTGATGATCACCTTTTTGCACACCGAATCGATCACGCTGTTCAGGGTATGGACAACCCGTTCCTGGAGGGCCTTGAGGCCGCCGGGCCGCTGGGAGTAGACGATCCGGGAAATGACGTCCTCGCCGTAGCGGATCTGTTCGTTGTAAGCCGAGGCCTCGGCAATGATTTTGCCGCTGTTCAAGTCGATCAGCGCCCCGCAGACCGTGGTGGTGCCGATATCCACGGCCAGGCCGTAAAGTGCGTCGGTGGTGTCGCCGGGTTCCACCGCAATGATCCGGTCCGGCTCCTCGGCCAGCCGGCCGCGCAACAGGATGGTGGTCACCCGCCACTCTTTTTCACGGAGGGCAAAGGGCAGTTCGCGGAGCAGTCCCGGATGATCGTAGGAAGGCTCCTTGCAGTCGTGACAACTCTTGCGGATCGCCCTTATCAGCCGTTGCAGGTCGGGAATGTTGTCTTCCAGGGTCGGCTTCGGGAGTTGCAGACATCTTTTCTCCACCGGCGGGTCCACCTCCCAGGTCCCGATTAACGGGACCATCGAGCGGGCGGAAATGGACCGGGTGGTCTTGGGCTTCCGCTTGAGAGCGCGGCCTTCCTTGGCCCCGGACTCCGGGAGCCGCACCACCAGGTCCGAGAGCACCCGGGACTGGCAGGCCAGTTGGAAACCATTATCCCGGTCGGTTTGCTTCAACTGCACCGCCTGGTCAACGGCAACCTCGCCCTGTTCGATCTTGACCTTGCACTTGCCGCAGACCCCGTCGCCGCCGCAGAAGGCGTGGATGTATACCCCGGCAACAGCGGCGACATTTAACAGGTTTTCCCCCTTGTCCACGCTGACCCTGGTGTTGTCAGGGAGAAACTGTACGGTTTTTTTCTCTGCCATGGATACCTTACGCCTGAATCATATTTTCTCTGCTTTCCGAACCTTTTCCCGGAAGAGGCCGGGCAAGAACAAAGACAAACCGGCAGAATAGCAGGAACCTTTTCAGGTTGTCAAGGAGGCGTATTTCCGGCAGGATCGCGATTCTTTTTGTGAAACAAGAAAATTGCCGCCCTTCCAGCCGGGCCCTGAGCCCTGCCATAACCTGCTCCATGCTCTCCGGTCCCGGCTTGCCGGCACGCTCGGGATCAAACTCGCCGATCTTCAGCTCGATGGCGACCGATAAAGCAGAAACCATGGCCTAGTTCAAAAAGGGGATAAATCGGGATCAGCGCACCGTGCAGATCACCCGGCCCTCGACCCGGACATCGTTGCTGTCCAGGTAGTAGCGCAGCCGCTGGCCCGTGACCTGAAACCGCTCGCCGGTTACCGTGACGCCGTTGTCAGCCAGCAGCAGCCGCTTCTTTTCCTGGAAGCGGAGCTGCGGGGTATGCATCTCATAACCGTTGGCCGTCTTGACCGTCACCTTGTCGTTGATGCTGAGCAGTTGGCGATCGGCCTGGTACCGGGCCCGGTCGCCGCTGATCGTGGTCCGCTGATCGTGGTCATCACCGATAAACTCGGCCTGCACCCTAATCAGCCGGATATCATCCTCCGACCCGGCGGTATAGAGGCTTGCCGCCTTGAGCCGCCACTGCTGTTTCCCCTTGTTGCACTGGGTAAAGACGATATCCTCCATGACAAAGGTCTTGCCAACGGACTTCAGCTCCGCCCCCTTGACACTGGTCTCGCTGACCCGGGGCCGCAGGAATCGGGCCGCCGGCGGCCCCCAGAGCGGGGATGTAATCAGGGCGGTCAGGGGAATTATCCAGAACAGGTGCCGCGCGGGAACGGTCTTCATCTTCAGCCCCCTTTACGCAGATATCTGTTCAACAACTCCCAATGCACGCCCCTGGCCTCCAAGATCAGATCGCAGACCTCGCGCACCGCGCCGTGGCCGCCGGGGTTTTCAGTGACATAATCGACCCGCTGCCGCACCTCGGCCACCCCATCGGCCACGGTTGCGCTGAAGCCGGCCCGGGTGAGCAGGGGCAGATCCAGCCAGTCGTCGCCCATATAGGCGACCTCGGCCGGGGTCAGGGAGAGCTCTTTCAGCAGTTTCTCAAAGATCTCCAGCTTGTTTCCCGACTTCTGGTACACATGTTTGAGCTTCAGTTCCTCGGCCCGCCGGGTCACCGCCTTGGAGCTGCGAGCGGTTATCAACCCCACCTCGACCCCGCCCTGCTGCAGAATTCTCAAGCCGAACCCGTCCCGGGTATGGAACGATTTTATCTCGTTGCCGTCATCGGTATAGGTGATGGTGCCGTTGGTAAGCACCCCGTCCACGTCCAGCAGCAGCAGCTTGACCGGCCGGGCCTGTTCCAGGCAGGCCCGCCATTCCGGCCGCCGGGCCGCTGGCTCCTGCCGCTCCCGGGCCCGCTGCCGCAGGGCCTCGGTCAGTTCACAGTCCGACGGGTAGCCACCCTTGCCCGGGGGGCAGAACTCATGGTTTCCATTACTCATAGGTTGACCATTCCCGAATCGGTCGCGGTCTCGGCAACCGCGGCCCGGATCTTGAGCAGGCAACGGAGCAGCGGCTCCAGTTGCTCCAGGTCCAGGGAGTTGGGACCATCGCACAGGGCATGGTCCGGATCAGGGTGAACTTCCAGGAAAAGGCCGTCAATACCGGTTGCCGTTGCGGCCCGGGTCAGCGGACCGATAAACTGGCGCTGGCCCGAGGAACTGGCGCCGGCGCCGCCGGGGAGCTGAACACTGTGGGTGGCGTCGTAGATCACCGGGCAGCCCAGGGAACGCATGATCACCAGGCCGCGCATATCCACCACCAGATTGTTGTACCCCAGGGAAAAACCGCGTTCGGTTAAAAGAATTTTTTTACTGCCCGCGCTGCGCAGTTTCCGCACCGCATTCTCCATATCCCACGGGGCGAGGAACTGGCCTTTCTTGAGATTGACCACCTTGCCGCTTCGGGCCGCTGCCACCAGCAGGTCGGTCTGGCGGCTCAAAAAGGCGGGTATCTGCAGGACATCGAGGACCTCGGCCGCCGGCGCGACCTGAACGGTTTCGTGCACATCAGAGACCACCGGCACCTGGAATTCGGCCCGGATATCGGCCAGCATCCGCAACCCCTTTTCCAGGCCCGGCCCGCGAAAAGAGGTCAGCGAGGTCCGGTTGGCCTTATCGAACGAGGCCTTGAAAACATAGGGCAGGCCGAGGCGCGAAGCGATCGCCTTGACCCCGGCCGCCACCTGCCGGGCAAGTTCCATCGACTCGAGCACGCAGGGACCGGCGATGAGCAACAGGGGTCGGCCGGGGCCGATGGCAATGGGAGGGGTGTTATCGCCAACCCCGGGAATGGTCACGGCATCCATTTCCGCACCCTACTTAAGTGGTGGAAAAGGTGAGCGCGGCCTTGATAAAGGCCCGGAACAGGGGATGCGGCTGCATCGGTTTGGACTTGAACTCAGGGTGAAACTGGCAGCCCAGAAACCAGGGATGGTCGGCCAGCTCGACGATCTCCACCAGGGTGTCGTCCGGCGAGGTGCCGCTGATGATCAACCCCTTTTCAACCAGGGCCTGGCGGAACTCGGGATTGAACTCGTAGCGGTGCCGATGCCGTTCCTGGATCTCATCGGCCTGATAGGCGGCATGGGCCAGGGTATCGGGAGCCAGGCGGCAGGGGTAGCTGCCCAGACGCAGGGTGCCGCCCTTGTCCGAGGTCTCGTCCCGCACCTGGACCTGCCTGGTGCGGTAGTCGTACCACTCCTTCATCAGATAGATCACCAGATGGCTGCTGGTGGAATCGAATTCACCGCTGTTGGCATCGTCCATCCCGGCGATGTTGCGGGCAAACTCCACCACTGCCAGCTGCATCCCCAGACAGATGCCGAAAAAGGGAATCTTCCGCTCCCGGGCATAGGTGGTGGCCCGGATCTTGCCGTTCACCCCGCGCTCGCCAAAACCGCCGGGCACCAGGATTCCGTGGCAGCCGTCCAGCAGTTGGGAGACATCTTCCATCTCCTCCAGGTCCTCGGCGCTGACGTAGCGCAGTTCCACCCGGGTGTCATTGGCCACACCGCCATGCACCAGGGCCTCGTGCAGACTCTTGTAGGACTCGGTAAGCTCGACATACTTGCCGATGATGGCAATAGTCACCTGGTGGGCGGGATTATTGATCTTTTCAACCAGTTCCACCCAGGGCTCGATCCGCGGCGCCCTGGTCCAGACGTTCAACAGCGACAGGATCTTGTCATCCAGCCCCTCGCGGTGGAAGTGGACCGGCACCTCGTAGATGCTCTTCACATCCCGGGCAGTGATCACCGCGTCGGTGGGCACGTTGCAGAACAGGGCGATCTTCCTCTTCAGATCCATGGACAGCAGCCCCTCGGTACGGCAGAGCAGAATGTCCGGCTGGATGCCGATGGCGCGCAGCTCTCTGACGCTGTGCTGGGTGGGCTTGGTCTTGACCTCGCCGGCGGTCTTGATATAGGGCACCAGGGTGACGTGGATGAACAGGGTGTTTTCCCGGCCCAGATCAAAACGAAATTGCCGGATCGCCTCCAGAAAGGGCAGGCTCTCGATATCGCCGATGGTGCCGCCAATCTCGATGATCGCGATATCAACGCTGCCGTCCAGCTGAAGGATGGCGCGCTTGATCTCGTCGGTGATATGGGGGATCACCTGCACGGTGCCGCCCAGGTACTCGCCGCGCCGCTCCTTGGTGATCACCGAGTAGTAGATCCGGCCCGAGGTATAGTTGTTCTTCTGGGCCATCACCGCGTTGGTGTACCGCTCGTAATGGCCCATGTCCAGGTCGCACTCGGCCCCGTCGTCGGTGACGTAGACCTCGCCGTGCTGGAAGGGGTTCATCGTGCCGGGATCGACATTGATGTACGGGTCCAGCTTCTGAAAGGTGACGGATAATCCCCGGCTTTCCAGAAGGGCGCCGATGGAGGCAGCGGCAAGCCCCTTGCCCAATGAAGAGAGAACGCCGCCGGTGACGAAAATGAACTTGGTCCGTTGGGGGGGGGTATGTGTAGGTTTCATGGACAGCCAGTATAGCAACATGCTTGCCGATTGGCCAAGAAAAAATATAGCCGGTTCCGGAGAATAGTGCAATGCCCTGAAGCACTTGGGCTTCCGGCGGTACGACCTTTTTCCGGCCCGCTCCGGAACGGAACTCCATCCCTGGGCAAAAAGGCCAAAAAAACTTTGACTTCAGCAGGAAGCGCCTTTAAAGTGCCATTCACGCCGGGTCGCGGGAGCATTCGGCAGGGCCGCTGCTGCGCGGCCCGGCAAAACACAACCTCCGGATTCATATGAATTTTCTTGATCTTGACAATAAAAAATTTGTCATCTTCGGACTGGCCAACCGCAAATCAGTGGCGTGTGCTATTGGTCAGGTTCTGACCGCGGCCAAGGCCGAGGTCATCCATGTGGTCCGCTCCGAGGAACGGCAACGGACCGCCCGGAAACTCTTTCCCGAATCCAAGGTCTTTATCTGTGACGTGGAGGATGAGGAAAACATCATCCGGGTGAGTCAGGAGATCGGCCGGGCAATTGACGGCCCTATCCACGGGCTGGTCCATTCCATTGCCTTTGCCAATTACAGCGAGGGGATCAAGCCGTTCCACCAGACCAGCAAAAAAGACTTTCTCCAGGCCATGGACATCTCCTGCTTCTCGCTGATCTCCATCTGCAACCATTTCAAGGAACTGCTGGCCAAGGACGCCTCGGTGGTAACCATCTCCATCTCCAGCACCCGGATGGCGGCGGAGAACTACGGCTACATGGCCCCGATCAAGGCGGCCCTGGAGTCATCGCTCTGTTTTCTGGCCAAGAGTTTTTCCCGTTTTTCCCGGGTCCGTTTCAACGCGGTCTGCCCGGGGTTGTTAAAGACCTCGGCCTCGGCCGGAATCCCCGGTTATATCGACAGCTACCTCTATGCCGAACAGCTCACCCTGCGAAAAAAGGCCCTGGCCACCCGGGAGGTGGCGGATACGGCAACATTTCTCCTGTCGGAGCGTTCGTCCGGGATCACCAGCCAATGCCTGGTAATAGATGCCGGCATGGGGATCAACTATTTTGACGCCGATATCATCAACAAGGCCATTGGCTAGGAATACAAAGATGCGCTACCAGAACGTCCGCCTGCACGGCTTCGGCTACCAGCTTCCGCCCCGGGTGGTGAGTTCCGCTGATATCGAGGAGCAGCTGGCCCCGGTCTACCAGCGGTTGAAACTGCCCCCGGGCCGGCTGGAGCTGATGAGCGGCATCCGGGAACGGCGGCTCTGGCAGCCGGGCACCAGGCCGAGCAAGGCCGCGGCCCTTGCCGGGGCCAAGGCCCTGGCCGCCTCGGGCATTGGTCCGGAAAAGGTGGAATGCCTTTTTTTCACCTCGGTCTCCCGGGACATGATGGAGCCGGCCACCGCCTCCTTTGTCCACCGGGAGCTGGGCCTGGCCGACCGCTGCCTGATATTCGACATCTCCAACGCCTGCCTGGGATTTCTCAACGGGATGATGATGCTCGCCAACATGATCGAACTGGGCCAGGTGGAATGCGGATTGCTGGTTGCCGGGGAAACCGGCGAGGAGTTGATCGAGTCCACCATCAGCGGGCTGCTCGGTGACCCCGCCTTGACCCGGAAATCGATCAAACCATCCTTTGCCTCGCTGACCATCGGCTCCGGCGCCGTGGCCCTGGTCATGGGCCGGGCCACCCCGGAAACTCCTGGACAGCGGCTGCGCGGCGGCACCTTTCTGGCCAATACCGCGCACAACGATCTCTGCCAGGGCGGCCATACCGATGACAGCCACCGGGAGACCGCATCCACCCTGATGGCCACTGATTCGGAGGCCCTGCTGAAAAGGGGAATCGAGGCCGCGGTTGTCACCTGGCGTAATTTTCTCGTGGAAATGGACTGGACCCCGGCGGAGATCGACACCTTTTTCTGTCATCAGGTGGGCCGGGCCCATGCCCGGGAGCTGTTCCGGGCCCTGGACCTGGACCCGGCAAAAAATTTCGAGACCCTGGAGACCCTGGGCAACGTGGGCTCGGTCTCGGTACCGGTCACCATGGCCCTGGGGCTGGAACAGGGAGCGCTCAAACCCGGGCAAAAGGCCGGGCTCCTGGGGATCGGCAGCGGCATCAACTGTCTGATGCTGGGAGTGGAATGGTAAGGGGGCAGATGAGGGTACATCGACCATGATTGAAACACAAAACCATGAGCGACCGTTGACCGAGGCCCAGGGCCAGACCCTGATCCGGTTGGCCCGGCAGGCCATCGGCCGGCAGCTTGGCCTGGCGGACCAGGAGGACCCGGGGCTTGCCGATCAACTCGCTGACCCGGCTTTTGCCCGGCAGCGGGCCACCTTTGTCACCCTGAAGATCAATGGCCGGCTCCGCGGCTGCATCGGCAGTCTGGCCGCCTATGAGTCGATAGTAAAAAATATCCGCCGCAACGCGGTCAACGCCGCCTTCCATGACCACCGCTTCAAGCCCCTGACCGCAACGGAGTTCGAAAAAATCCTGATCTCAATAAGTGTTCTCACCCCAAGCCGTCCCCTGGAGCATGGCCCTGGCCGGGATTTGATCCGCAGCCTCCGCCCCGGTGTTGACGGGGTGACCGTCAGCCGGCAAGGGGCCTCGGCCACCTTTCTCCCCCAGGTATGGGACCAGCTGCCCCGGCCGGAGGATTTCCTCACCCACCTCTGTCTCAAGGCCGGACTGCCGGCCGATGCCTGGCAGCAACCAGACCTTGCGGTTTCAACCTACCAGGTACAATATTTTAAGGAACAGCCGTAATAACCAGCACGGCTGGACCATATTTTCAGGCCGTGGCTGCAACTAACAATGAAAATCTTCTCGAACAGCGGGCGTTGCCCGGGACGACGTTCACATAAAAAAACATGTTGATCTTGGATGAACTCCAGCTTCCCCCGGCGCTTCGCCACCATCTCGTCGAACTGTATGCTGAAATGGAACAGGCCTACGATGAGGTTGCCGGACAACTGGGCCATACCTGCCGCGACTGCCCGGACAACTGCTGCGACAGCTATTTCCTCCACCATACCTATATCGAATGGGCCTATCTCCGGGAGGGGTTGCACAGCCTGCCTGAGGATGAGCAGCAGGCAATAGTTGCCCGGGCCCGGGAGTATGTCCGGCAGAGCGAACTGATCCTGGCCGCGGGTCAACGGCCGAGCCTGCTCTGCCCCCTAAACGAACAGGGGCTCTGCGTCCTGTATACACACCGGCTGCTGATCTGCCGCCTGCACGGGGTCCCGGCCACCATCTCCCGGCCGGACGGCCGGACAACAAGATTTCCCGGCTGTTTCCGCTGTCAGGAACTGGTCGGCGACCGGCCGGACCCGCCGGCCATGGACCGGACCGTTCTGTTCCAGCGGATGGTTGAACTGGAGATGACTTTTTTACAGGGCCGCCGGCAAATGCCCCGGGTCAGGATGACCCTGGCCCGGATGCTTATCCAGGGGCCGGCGTGAGCAGAGGACAGAAGACAGAGGACGGAAGGCATGGCCAGACAGGATAACCAACGGCTGCAGCAGGCGATTCTACAGGTGGTGCGGCAACAGATAGAACAAGAAGATCCACCCGAGACCAAACAGACCCTGGAGCGGCTGCTGTCAGAAGGCTTTTCCCAGGGCGAGGCCCTGAATCTGATCGGCTACGTGGTAACCGCCGAGGTGATGGGAGTGATGGAAGAGGGCCGCCGCTTTGACCGGGACCGGTTCGTGGCCGCGCTTTTTGCCCTGCCCAAGCTGCCCTGGGAACAGGAATAGTGAACAGTGAATAGTAAAATGTGAATAGTAAAATGTGAAATGTTTTAAGATAACAGGGTGGGATGTTTGTTTTTTTCACTATTCACATTTGTCGGTCTCGCAACAACCCGCTCGACGGACGTGTGTCATGTTGTAACTTGTTGAGTTCATTCTGTGGCATTTGAAGCATTTCGGGTTGTTACGGGTTCATCACATTTCACTGCCCCTAAAACACTCCGTGCCGGCGGAGGATGTTGATCCCGATGGCCAGGAGTACCAGGCCGCCGCCGATCTCGGCCCGGGAACCGATCCGGGAATTGCGGCCCACCAGGCATCCCAGCCGGAGTCCCGCCGCGGTCAACAGCATGGCCACCAGGCCGATCAGCGCGGCGGGCAGCCAGATCGATACCTTGAGCAGGGCAAAGCTCAGGCCCACTACCAGGGAATCGATACTGGTGGCCACCGACAGCATCACCAGGGTAACGCCCCGGGTGGGGTCCACCTTGTCTGCCTGGTCCCCAGGCCCCTTTATTCCGTCGAGCACCATTTTTACAGCCACCAGGGCCAGGAGAACAAAGGCCACCCAGTGGTCAATGCCCTTGATCAGACCCCGGACAGAGAGACCGCCACCCCAGCCAACGATGTTCATCCCGGCCTGGAACAGCCCGAAGTGAAAGGCCAGCCTGAAGAGTTGCCGGCCGGTTACCCGGCAGAGGGAAACCCCGGCGGCCACGGCCACGGCAAAGGCGTCAACCGCCAGGGCCAGGGCGATCAACAGAATGGTGGGCAGGTCCATGGCCACCCTTATAATCGACCCGCTGTCAGGTGACAACCATTTCCCGGCAGCTCTTCCCGGTTCGGGCATTAAAAAAGCCCCGCCCGGCAAATCCGGACGGGGCTCTTCAAGGGAGGAGAAAAAAACAAGGGGAGGGGGTCTCGATTAATTCCTCATCCCACCACAACCGGGGCCGGAACCAGGCCCACGGGAACCGGGACCGCTGCAGTCACAGCCGTTCCGCGTCAGCCCGGCCTCTTCGGCCTTTCCGCGCATGGTGTTTCTCAGTTCGAAAAGTTCGCCGGTCAGCCTGCCCACCGCCTTTGCATCCGGGTCCTGCCGGTGCATCTGGGCGTTCAGTTCAGCACTCTTGACCACGATCTGCTTGCGCAGCTCCACGGTATCCTCAAAGAATTTCTGCTGTGCCGCCGCGGTCTTCTCGTCAATCCGGGTCTCGTTGTTGCTGCACTGTCCCTGACCATAACCGCGGGCATCAACACTCTGCGCCGCCGCAAATCCCAGGGTAACCATTATTGCCACCGTCACGATCCATTTAGCCTGCTTCTTCATAAGTCACCTCTTTTAAGCAATATGTTCATCCTCAATACGGGCCCACCTCTTTAATACCCATCGACCAGATATGTTGCCTTGTCTAATTCATACATCCTTCACGAACCGTGCCATCTCATTTTTTTGTTGCCAACCCATCGTGATAAACTCGTAACAATCCGAAAGGATTCAAATGCCACCTAATAAAATCAACAAGTTACAAGACGAATCCCGTCCGTCGAGCGGTTGTTGCGAGAGCGACAATCGTTATTAAAGAAAATATTATCTAACCACCCTGGCAGGAGAAAGGGAGATGACCGGGATAATGTTCCCTTTTTACCCGAACCGCGAGCGGTTCCTGGGTATTTTTTATGCATCTTCGCTGCTGAAGGAACCGGGCCGCGCTTGGTTTTTCCGCTGAATAGAGGTAAAATGTCTGTTTTGGGCCGCAGCCACAACCAACAATAAAAATCTCTCCGGACAGCGGGCTTCGTCCGGCATGACTTTCATATAAACAACAGGAAAATTGATGTCCATAGCAAAAGCAAAAGAGGTGGTCAGGATCGAGGCCCAGGGCCTGCTTGCCCTGGCGGAACAGATCGGCCCTGAGTTCGACCGGGCCATCGAGGTTATCCTGGCCTGCCCGAGCCGGGTGATCCTTACCGGGATCGGCAAATCAGGGATCATTGCCCAGAAAATCGCCGCCACCCTGAACAGCACCGGCACTGCCTCCTTTTTTCTCCATCCGGTTGAGGCCATGCACGGCGATCTGGGGATCGTTGATTCCCGCGACGTGGTGGTGGCAATCTCCTACAGCGGTGAGACCGCGGAACTGAACCTGCTGCTCACCAGCCTGCGGCGGCGGCAGATAACGATCATCGCCATGACCGGCAATCCCGACTCCACCATGGCCCGGTTCGCCGAGGTGAACCTGAACGTTGCCGTGCCCCGGGAGGCCTGCCCCCTGGGACTTGCCCCCACTGCCAGCACCACCGCGGCCCTGGCCCTGGGCGATGCCCTGGCCGTTGTTCTCCTGGGAAAAAAACGGTTCAAGGCCAGCGATTTCCGGCGCAACCACCCCGGCGGCAGCCTGGGCGAGCGGCTCAAGGTCAGCGTCTCCGAGGTGATGTTCACCGGTGACCAGATCCCGGTGGTCCAGCACCATACCCCCCTGACCGAGGCGGTTGCGGTATTGAACGACAAGAACCTGGGCGCGGTCCTGGTGGTGGACCAGGACCGGCGGGTGGCGGGAATTCTCACTGACGGCGATATCCGCCGGCTGGTGGCCAAATCCATTGACCTGACCAACCGGGTGGCGGCCGACGACATGACCCCCGGGCCCAAGACCATCGATGCCACCCTGCTGGCCGCCGATGCCCTGAGCATTATGCAGCGCCACGAAATCACCACCCTGCCGGTCACCGACCCGGACGGTTTCCTCAAGGGCATCCTGCACCTGCACGATCTTCTCGGCAAGGGTGAATTCCGGTTTCTGGTGTGATATAAGAACCGTTCGAACCGTTCGAATGGTTAAGCGTTTGAACTGATTAAAATACGCGAGGTGAAAATATGTGTCAGATGCGGGTTGTGCTTGAGCATGACGCCCAAGAGGAACTGATCATGGAGAACGTCTCCCTCCTGGAAAGAACCGGGGCGGGAATCCGGGTCACGGCCCTGTTCGAGGAGCCAAGGGAGGTATTGGCGGCAATTATCCATAAAATAGATTTCAACAGCAACACCGTGACCCTGGTGCGGGACAGCGAGCAAGGAGGGTAATCCAATGACCGACCTGGAAAAACTGCGGGTCCTGCTGCCGCACTGGATCGAACATAACCGCAGCCATGGTGCGGAGTTCTCCAAGTGGGCGGCCCTTGCCCGCCAAGCGGATGACCCGGAAACCGCGGCCTTAATCGAGCAGGCCGCGGGCCGCCTTGAGGAAGCCGAGGCGCTCCTGGAGCAGGCCCTGGAACGGCTGGGCGGACCCACCGGGGAACCGCATCACCACCATCATCACGAATAAAAAATACCACGCCTTGCGGGCGTGGTATTTTTCTTTACCCATTGTCACGCAGCCTGGCACCGTAGAAGCCGCCGAAATCCGCTCACTCGTCCGTGCGCTCAAAGGGCCGGAGTTGGCCCGGCAGGACCGCCCCGCCGATCTGGATGATTCCCTCTACCGTAAGCAGCCAGAAGGAGGCGGGCTCGGCCTTGATCCGTTCATCCAGGAGCGGAGAGACCCAGTGGGAATCGTCCTCCAGGTTGTAGAACACTGAATCGATCCCGAAAAAACCGTCCAGCAGGTGGGCAATGGTGTGAAAGACCTTGCTGCCGCTGCCCTGGTCCATCTCCCGGATGGCGGCCAGACTCTCTATCCCTTCCCGGTTAAGCTCCTCCAAGAGTTCACCGACCACCCGCCGGTTGGCGGCAACACCCTGCTCCAGCCGCTGCCAGAACCCGGGCGCGTCACCGCGCAGCGCCGCCGGGGCCGCGATCCGCACACTGTCGTAGCGGACCAGTTCGGTGCGGCTGAAAAAACGGCGCACCTTGGCCTCACAGGTTGAAAAGTCAGCGCCGGCAACAAGAATCTCGTGGGAATACACCTGGGGTTCCATGGTCGCATCCTGTGCTTTCCGGGCAAAAACCCGTAGCGTAAATCTACCTGTTCCGGAAAAAGGGCAGCTCAACGATCTCCATGAACCGGTTCACATGGTATCGGGCCGGCAAGGCCGGGTTCTTAAAGGCGATCAGCTCCATTCCCACCCCGGCGCAATGTTCCCGGTCCACCATTGAGTCGCCGATAAACACCGCCTGGTCAACATTTACCCCGAAATGGTCAAGGATCACCTCCAGGGCCTCGCCATGGGGCTTGGGCCGGGTCACGTCCAGGGCGGTGACCACCTTGTCAAAATAGGGTTCAAGTCCGAACATCGCCATCAACGCCGGCATGGTGTTGGTCCGGTTGGTGCTGATCGCGGTATGGATACCCGGCTTCAGCCAGCAGAGAAACTCCACCAGGTCCGGTTCCATGACCATATGCTTGAGAAACGGGGTATAGTCCAGTTCCCGGCGCAATTGATGCACCGCCTCGATCTCCGCGGCCGGATAGTGGCGGAAGATATGGGCCACCGAGTCCATCACATTATGGCTGTGGACATAGTCGAGTTCCCCGGCATCCATGGGAGGATGACCGAACCGGGTCAGCAGCTGGTTATAATATTCACGGTTGGAATCACGGGAATCGAACATCACCCCGTCGCAGTCAAAGACCACCAGTTTGAGTCGGCTCATGGCTAAAGGAGATTCCTGCGGATAAAATCAATACCGTTGCGGAACAGGGCCACCCCCTGCCCCTCTTCGGGCAGCTCCTCCCGGGTCCAGCGCGGATGGTTGGTCCGGTGGAGAAAGGCCTCCGGATGGGGCATCAGGCCGAACAGCCGGCCGCTGGGGTCGCAGAGCCCGGCAATGGCGTTGATCGAGCCGTTGGGGTTCAGGGGATATACCGAGGTCGCCTCCCTGGTCTCGGGATCGCAGTAACGCATCGCCACCAGGTGTTCCGCCCGGATCCGGGCCAGGGTGGCCTCGCTGTCAGTGACGAACTTGCCCTCCCCGTGCCGGACCGGATAGTAGAGATAATCCAGCCCCCGGGTAAACACGCAGGGCGACTCCGGGTCCACCGCCAGGGTCACCCAACGGTCCTCGAACCGGCTGGAATCGTTGTAGATCAGGCTCACCACCCGGTTCTCGTGGTTGTTGTCAAAACCGGGCAGCAGCCCCATCTTGGCCATCAACTGAAAGCCGTTGCACACCCCCAGGACCAGCTTGCCGGCATTGATAAATCGCTGCAGATGCGCAAACAGGCGCTCATTGCCGCCGGCCAGGGTGGCGTAGCGGATCCGGTGCGCCCCGGCCTGGCCGGCCCCGAGATCGTCGCCGTCAAGAAAACCGCCGGGCAGGTTGAGAAAATGATAATCGTCCAACCGGTATTCACCATGGAGGAGTTCGCTCATGTGAACGATATCGACCCGGTCGGCGCCGCCCAGCCTGCAGGCATGGGCCATCTCCATCTCACAGTTGGTGCCGTAGCCGGTGAGCACCATGGCATGAACCGTTTTCGCCATATCCCTGTCCCCTCACAATAACCTGATAAATTATAAACTCAACACCCGGACCCGGGCCGCTCTTATTCGGTGGCAATATGACCGCGGCCGTTGATCTCCTTTTCCAGCCGCTCGAAAAAAACCTCCATAAAGGCATGCCGCTCCCGGGCCAGCCGCTGTCCCTCCGGGGTGAGCAGCCGGTCCTTGATCTTGGACAGCTTGAACCTGAACTCCCGGTAGGCGGTATCCTCGGTGGAATAGGAACGGCTGGTAAGGATATCCACCTCGCCGTTATGGAGCTTGGCCCCCACCTGACCGGCAAACAGAAAGGCCCGGCCGATGCCGATCGCGCCGATGGAGTCCAGCTTGTCCGCGTCAAAGAGGATCTTGGCCTCAAGACTCTCAGGGGCCTTGTCGTTCCGGTAGCGATGGGTTTCAATGCAGTGGGTAATGGCCTTGATCCGCTCCGGGCTAAAGTTGAGATCAGCCAGGATCTTGCGGGCCAGTTCCGCGCCCTTTTCCGCATGGCAGATCCCCCCCTTTTCAGCCATTTCGTAGCGCCTGCCAATATCATGGAGCAGGGCGGCGCCACTCAACACCTCCAGGTCAGCCCCCATCAGCCGGCCGATATGCAGGGCGGTCCAGTGTACCCGTTCGGCATGGTCCGGACCGTGGCAGCCACCCTCGCCGTCGCGGTACTCGGCAGCGACCCGCCGTAAGGTCCTGGTCGTTTCTTCTCCCAAGGGGATGGTTTCCTTTACATCGGTACTATCCACAGCTCCTATCCTTAACGGAATCATACGGATTCGGCAAAACCCTTTTTTTTATTATTAGGGTCCAGCCCCTTTTTTATCCCTTGCGCAAGTCGATCACCCCCCAGCAACAGGGTCTGCAGCCAGCGGACCCCCAGCCGCAGCAGTTCGGTATCATTGTCCAGGGCCGCCTCCCGGGTCGCCGGGTCAAGGGTAAAATCCTTGCCAAGTCCCGGCCCGGCCACCAGGGCCCGGAATTCATCCAGCCGGTACAGGGCAAGGATGAACCGGTCGCGCTCATCCTTGCTCAACACCAGCCCCCTCCTGACCCGGGGGTGGTGGAACAGAAAGAGCAGCTCATCGTTGATCCGGTTGTACTCGAGCAACCCCTGGTCCGCGATCCACTGGTCCACGGTCCAGGTCCGGGCCTGGTCATTAAAGCCCCGGCAATGGGGCTCCCTGACCAGGACATGGAACTCCTCCCGGCGGGCGTTGCGGCCGAGCATCGCGGCCCGGCCCACCGGATAGGCCCGGCAGGCGCCGGGCCGGCCGTTATAGACCGCGCAGCCGGCGGTTGAGACAAATGGGCAGCTGGCCCGGCCGTCATCCACCATGCCGAGATAGAAGCGGGGAAAGGTTTCACCCGCCTCCTGTTCGATCACCACATGGCGATCCAGGAACTCGCTGTTGGTCAGACCCAGTTCCCGGGAGAGCCGCAGGGCGTCATAGGGGGTCAGGGCCAGCTCCAGCTCCCGGCAGCACCCGGTAAAACAGACCACCCCGGGATGGCAGGCAAAACAGAATGTCTGGTCCCGGCCAAGTTGTTCAACATGGTCCGGCAGGTGTAATCCCTGGGTCAACATTCCGGTCTTACTCCTTGCGCCACAGGGAAAGCAGCGGGCTGGCCACAAAGATCGAGGAATAGGTCCCCACCAGGATCCCGACCAACAGGGCGAAAGAGAAATCGTGGATCACGGTGCCGCCCAGCAGGAACAGGGCCAGGAGCACAAAGGCGGTGGTCAGCGAGGTAACCATGGTCCGGCCCAGCACCTCGTTGACGCTCAGGTTGATGATCCCGGCGAAATCCTTTTTTACCAGTCCCTTGGAGGCCTTGTTCAGATTCTCTCGAATCCGGTCAAAGACCACCACGCTGTCGTTTAAGGAGTAGCCGGCCAGGGTAAGGAGCGCGGTGACGATGAGCAGGGTGATCTCAATGTCCAGCAGCCAGCAGATGCCCAGAACCACCAGCACGTCATGAAAGGTGGCAATGGCCGCGGCAAACCCGAAGGTCAGATCAAAGCGGACGGCCAGGTAACAGATTACCCCGATCAACGAAATGGCGATGGCCAGCAGGGCCTTGTCCCGCAGCGCCTCGCTCACCGAGGCGCCGATTTCGGACTGGCTCTCCATGATAAAATCATTGCCCGGTATCTCAGCGGCCAGGGCCTTGGAGATGGCATCGCCGAGGTTGCCGACCACGGCCTCTGATTTCTTCAGCTTGACGATCAGCCGGTTCTCGTTCACCACCTGCTGCAGGTCCACCCCGCCCAGGCCGTGGGCCTGCAACGCCTTGCGCACCTTGTCCAGTTCAAAGGAGCGATCGGCATGGTACTGGATCATGGAGCCGCCGGCAAAATCCACCCCCAGATTGGCCTTGCCCCGGACGATCTGGATAAAGGCGACCAGGCCGATTAACACAAAAATCCCGGATACGGTAAAGGTGATCTTTTTCAACCGCATGTAGTCTATTTTGGGAATACCGACAACCTGGACAAATTTAATCGGCCGCAGCCAGCGCTTGGCGTACAATACGTCATAGACCGTCCGGGTGCCGAACAGGGTGGTGAACAGGTTGAAGAGCACGCCCAGGGAGAGGGTGACGGCAAAACCCTTGATCGGTCCGGTACCGAAAAGAAACAGGGCCAGGGCGGTGATCAGGGTGGTCACCTGGGAGTCGACAATGGTCCAGAAGGCCTTGTCATAGCCACCCTCGATCCCGGACTTGACCGACTTGCCCAGGGCAAACTCCTCGCGCATCCGCTCAAAGATCAGCACATTGGCGTCCACTGCCATGCCGATGGTGAGGATGATCCCGGCAATACCCGGCAGGGTGAGGGTGGCGCCCATGGCCGCCAGCCCGGCAAAGAGAAAAAGGATATTGAGCATCAGGGCAAAATTGGCGTTAAGCCCGGAAAAACGGTAATAAAACACCATGAAAACCATGACCAGCGCTGTGCCGAGCAGGCCGGACATCAGGCCGCGGTCAATGGAATCCTGGCCCAGGGAGGCGCCCACGGTGAGATTCTGGATGATCGACACCGGCGCCGGCAGGGCGCCGACCCGCAGGACAATGGCCAGGTCGTTGGCCTCCTCATAGGTAAAGTTACCAGTGATCTGGGCGCTGCCGCCCAGGATCTTCTCCTGGATCACCGGCGCCGAACGGACCACCTCGTCAAGGATGATCGCAAAGCGCTTGCCCACGTTCTTCTCGGTGATCTGACCAAAGATCCGGCCACCGCGACCAGTGAAATCAAGGCTGGTATAGGGCTCGTTAAAGTTGCCGCCGATCCGCACCTGGGCGTTCTTGACCATGTCGCCGGTCATCAATACCTGGCTTTTGATCAACAGCGGAGTTTTCCGCTCCTGGCCGGTCTTGGGATCGACCTGCTTCTCGAAATAGATCTCCGTGCCGGGCGGCAGACGGTTCTGCAGGACCAGGTTGAGCTTTTTCCGGCCCTCGCCCGGGCGCCATTGGCCACTGTTCTCAGCCTCGCGGACCAGGGCCCCGGGGTCCACCCCGGCATCCTCGGCCAACAGCTTGAACTCCAGCTGGGCGGTCTGCCCGATCAGGTCCAGGGCCCGGTCCGGGTCCTTGATCCCGGGCAACTGCACCACGATCTCGTCCTCGCCCTGGCGGATGATCACCGGTTCGGACACCCCGAACTGATCGATCCGGTTACGGATGATCTCCAGGGACTGGGCCACTGCATTCTTGTGAATATAGGCGACCTCCTCGCTGGTCAGGCTCAGCAGGACCCGGGGAAAGGAGCCTTGCTCGGTCTGGACCTCGATATCAAGGTTGGGGAAATCGTCCTTGATCACCTCCCGGACCGTGTTCAGGCTGTCGATATTGGGCAGGGTCAAGCGCACCACCCGCGGGTCGTCGGACTTGGTGCGCACCGCGGACACCCCTTTCTCGGCCAGACTTTCCTTCAGGTCGCTGGCCGCCAGGTCCAGGGTGTTTTCCAGGGCCTTGTCCAGGTCAACCTTGAGTACCAGATGCATGCCGCCCTGGAGGTCAAGACCGAGACGCAGCCCCTGCGGGGCCAGATACTTGCTCCACCATTCCGGGGTGGAGGGAAACAGTGACGGCGCCAGAATCACGCCGGCAAAGGCGATCGCCACCATCAAGGTGGCGATCTTCCATTTTATGGTTCTATTCATTCACCAGACTCCTAATAAACTTTCAGCTTTGACAAACCAGTAACAACTATTCCCACGCCGGCAAAGGAACCGGTGCGACTCCAGGGCCGCCGAACAGGCGCGGGCAGACAGGCGCGGGCAGACATACATCAAACCGGTCGATTATACCCTACCTGCAAGATGTGTCAATTTGCATTCCCGGATACTATGATCAGTTACCAGTCAAACTCCCGGCCCACACCGCCCCGGTCCGGGGGGATGAAACAGGGAAACGGTCCTGTTGTATAAAAATCAACCCCTGTTGATCGCCGCCGCCATGCAGGCGGCGCCGAAACCGTTGTCGATATTGACCACCGCCATGCCCGGGGCGCAACTATTGAGCATTCCGAGCAGGGCGGCGAGCCCGCCGAGACCGGTGCCGTAACCAACACTGGTGGGCACGGCAACAACCGGCCGGGCCACCAGGCCGCCCACCACGCTGGGCAGGGCACCCTCCATGCCGGCGACCACGATCAGCACAATGGCGCTGTCAAGCAGTTCCCGGTGGGCCAGGAGCCGATGGACCCCGGCCACCCCCACGTCGTTTACCAGGGAAACCGGATGGCCCAGGGCCCGGGCCGTAACCAGGGCCTCCTCAGCCACCGGCAGGTCCGAGGTCCCGGCCGACAGCACCAGGATCCCGCCCCGGGCGTCCGGGCATGGCTGAAAATTTTTCTCCGCGCCGGTGAGCATCCGCGCGGTCCGGTGGTAGACAAGATCGGGAAAACGAACCCGGACCGGACCGGCCTTGTCCGGGTCCACCCGGGTGGCGATCACCGGGCCGCCCGAGCCAACCATCTTGCCGATGATCCCGATGAGTTGGGCCGCGGTCTTGCCCTCGCCGTACACCACCTCCGGCATCCCGGTGCGCAGGGAGCGGTGATGGTCGAGGCAGGCAAAGCCCATCTCCTCGCTGGGCCAGTGCCGCAGCCGGTTCAGGGCCTCGTCGATCCCGCAACCGCCGTTCTTGACCTGCAGAAGCAGCTCCTTGAGCCGGGTTGCATCCATGGATCATTCCTTGACATTAAAGAAAATCACTTGGCAAAAACAACGATCACCTGGTACATCTGGCAGAAATGACTTCCCCTGCTCACCAACAAACCGTGCCGGAATCAAGGCTCCGTTACCCGGCCATCCGCCGGGCGGCGAGAGTGGCACTGCTGACCTCGTTCCTGCTCCTGATCGTCAAGTTTATTGCCTACTATCTCACCGATTCCAAGGCGATCCTCTCCGATGCCCTTGAATCAATCATCAACGTGGGCACCGGCGCCTTCCTGGTAATGACCGTTGCGATCAGTTCCCAGCCGGCCGACCAGGACCATCCTTACGGACACGGCAAGATCGAGGCCTTTGCCGCCGGCCTGGAGGGCGGGCTGATCATCTTTGCGGCAATCATGATCATGGTGGAGGCGGTGCCCGCCTTTTTCAACCCCAAGCCGCTGACCAACCTGGGACCGGGTCTCTCCCTGGTGCTGGCGGCCGGCTTGATCAACCTGGGGGTCGGGCTTTATCTACTCCATTCAGGGAAAAAACTCAAATCCGATGCGCTCCGGGCCGACGGCCACCACCTGCTCACCGATTTCTATACCAGTGCCGGGGTGATCGTCGCTCTGCTGCTGGTCCGTTTTACCGGTATTGTCTGGCTCGACCCGCTGATCGCCTGCCTGGTGGCGGTAAACATCTTCCTGCCCGGCATCAACCTGGTCCGCGGCGCCGGACGCAACCTGATGAACAAGGCAGACCCGGAACTGCTCGACCGGATCGTTGCCTGCCTCAACGAGATCAAACAACCGGGCTGGCTCTATCCCCACAAGCTGCGGGCCATCCGCTCGGGCCGCTACCACCATGTTGATCTCCACATCTCCATGCCCCATTACTGGACCCTGGACAAGATCCATGCAACGGAACAGGAGATCACCGAGCGGCTGCTTGAGGCCATGGGCGAGGAGGGGGACGTGATGATCCATGTGGATCCATGCGAGCCGGAGTACTGCCCCGACTGCCGGGTAACTTCATGCGGGGACCGCAAGGGCGAACAGCGGAAATCCGGGGCCTGGACCGTGAAAGAGGTCATTGCCCCCCGCGGCTTGAATGACAAACCTGAACCGCGGGAATGACCAGCCGCCGGGCAAGGAGTGTACTCGACAGGTGGTCGCGCCACCCGGTGAACGGTTACAAAAAAAGAGGGATCATGCGACACTTCTTTATCGATCCGGCCGACATCTCCGGCGCAAAAGCGGTCATCACCGGCCAGGAGGCCCGCCATCTCACCACCGTACTCCGGCTCGGGCCGGGGCAGAGAATCCATCTTTTTGACGGCACGGGCGCGGTCTATGTCGCGGAGATCAGCCATACCGGCAGGGGGGCGGTCGAGGCGACCATTTTGAAAACAGAGCAGGAGAAACAGGGACACGGCCCGCGACTCCACCTGGGACAGGCCCTGGTCAAGGCCGGCAAGATGGATCTCATCGTTGAGAAGGCGACCGAACTGGGGGTGGCCGCGATCCATCCCTTTGTCTCCCGCTACTGCGCCATCCGGCCCGGCGCCGAACAACAACAGCGCCGGCTCGAACGGTGGCGGAGAATCACCCGGGCCGCCTGCAAACAGTGCAACCGGCCGCTGCCGCCGGACTGCCCGGCGCCGGTCCCCCTGGACCAATTACTGGCAACAGCCAGGGAATACGATCTGAAGATAATCTTCTGGGAAGAGGAGAAGAGCCGGAGCCTCACCGGGTTGTTCCCCGGGGCCGCCAAGACCGGCCCGCTATCATTGCTGGCCCTGGTCGGCCCGGAGGGCGGCTTCAGTGAACAGGAAGTGCTTCAGGCGATTGCCGCGGGCTTCATCCCGGTGGGCCTGGGCCGCCGGCTCCTGCGCGCCGAGACCGCCTCCCTGGCCGTGGTTGCCATCCTCCAGTACCTGCTGGGCAACCTTGAGCAACAGTCCTGAACAACTGGGCCGGCCCCTGACCCGGGCTTCCTTTACCCGGCGGACTAATCGCCCCTGGCCGGCGCCTTTGTCTCTTTGTCGATGAAATCCCTGAGAATGCCGCCGCGCCGCAGCTTTTGCTCGAAGCAGTCCTCATCGCCCCGGCATAATTCGTCGATATAGTTCAGGTGGTTGATGTTCCGGGCAATGGCCTCGGCGTAAAGATCGCGGCCAAGTCCCCAGCGCTCATAAAAGTGGCGCTTCATCACCAGGGCGATATTGTCAAGTTCGTTGATCAGGCGGGTCTGGACCACGGAGCGGTGAAACTGTTCGGTTTTCCTGAGCATCTCCAGTTCCGACTTATAGCCCGGAATCCCGCCCTCCCCGAATTCCTTGAAGAGCAGCGGCAGTTTTTCCAGGTACTTCCGATCCGCCATCTGGGCGAGCAGATCCACCGTGCCCAGGGCCTTGCCGAGCAGGGCGCAGCGTTCATTGCGAAAGGGGATCTCACCGGGCGGCAGGGTCAGAATCGTACAGTTGATCATCTGGGAACAGTCGCTGATCTCCTCGGCGTTAAAATCCAGGCCGGCGAGATAGCCGCTCATCAGCCGGATGCTCCGCTGTTCATGGCCAAGGGTATACTTGGCGCCTGTTCCCTCGATATCATCATCGGTCTGGATCAGGCCGGTGTCGTGAAACAGGGCCGCGCAGAGTCCCAGGAGCACCTCCCGCCCGGAAAACCGCTGTCCTTCGAGGGAGAGCCCGTGCAGCAGCCGGGACATGGCCAGGGTCACCATCAGGCTGTGGTCAAGGTCGTGATAGGCGGTATTGCTGGCCTGGTACCCGGGAAAATCACCGGAGAAAAGCTTGACAATGTCGTTAAAGATCTGCTCAAAGGTAGTGGAATCGAAATCAGCGGAAATCAACCCGGCAATATGGATGATTTCCATCCGCAGGGCCGGGGGGGACTCATCGGCAAGCAGGTTGTGCAGGCGGTATTTTTTATTATCCATCTCGGCGGCCCGAAGGGAGAGATCCTCTGCGGCACAAGGAATTTCTGTCCAATATCACCTGGTTACTCTTCCATAATCAATACACGATATGCTATGAATAACAAAACAGCAACCTCTTTTCACAAAAGCGGCCGCATGATCGAACAGGCCGTGCGGACACAGCGTGACAGTGTCTGAAACAGAACCGGAGCAGGGAAAACCATGCGGGCGGTGGTACAACTGGTGAACAAGGCCACGGTCCGGGTCGGCGGGCGGACCGTGGGCGCGATCGGCAGGGGGTTGATGGTCCTGCTCGGCGTGCATGCGGAGGACACGGCCAAGGATGGCACGCTGCTGGCCGGCAAGATCGTCAACCTGCGAATCTTTGCCGATGACCAGGGGTTGATGAACCGGTCGCTGCGCGAGGTGAACGGCGAGATGCTGGTGGTGTCGCAGTTCACCCTGTACGGCGACTGCCGCAAGGGCCGGCGGCCCTCCTATGCCAGCGCGGCCCCGGCCGAGCTGGCCGACACCCTGTACCGGTTTTTCGTCAATGAGGTGAAAAAAAGGGGGATACGGACCGCCACCGGTGAATTCCAGGCAATGATGGAGGTGGAACTGGTCAACTGCGGCCCGGTCACCCTGATGCTCGATTCACGCAAGGGGCTCTGAACAGAGCCCCTTGCTTATCCCGGGGCCAAGGGTCAACACGAGACCGCCGGCCGCCACTGTTTGAGGTAACAAGCACTGATGGAAAATCATAAACTGGTCCTTCCGGTAAGTTTAAATCAATATGGCTATCTGTTCGGCGGCGACCTGCTGAAATGGGTCGATGAGTATGCCTGGATCACCGCAACCATGGACTACCCGGGGTGCAACTTCGTTACCAGGGGGATGGATAAGGTCGTTTTCAAGAAAAGCGTCCGCCAGGGCACCATCCTCAAGTTTCTCGTTGAAAAGACCAGGGCCGGAACCACCTCCGTGCAATACTGTGTCCACGTCTATCACGGCAACAGCACCGCGCAAGAAGATCTGATCTTTTCGACCCGGGTCACATTCGTGCGGATCAACGAGAACAGCGAAAAGATCCCGCTGCCCCACGCAGACTGACCCCGGCGGCCAGGAAAACCTTGAAACTTGGCCCCTGGAACACGTACAATGGAAGCAATACAGTTGAAAACACACACCCGAGGTGCAGATATGGACCACACCCCGCGCAGCGCCATTCTCCAACGCGACAGGAAATCATACGCCATTGTCCCCCGCACCCCGGTGGGGATGAAACAGGAAGCTGCGAGCCGGAAACAGGGCCGCGCAACCAATCCCCCGCCATCCCCAGGATTAAATAGATGACCCGATCCAGAACCGGACCGCTGCTCTGCCCCAACTGTAAGAAGCTGATCAGCACCTATGTAACGGAATGCCCCTACTGCGGCCTGTCCCGGCCCGGAGCCCGCTGGAAACAGCTGCGCTTCCCGGACGCGGACAACGGCGCGGCCCTGATCAGGCTCCTGATCGGGGCCAATGTTGTGATGTATGTCATTTCCCTGCTCTTCAACCCGGCGCAGACCGGTCTGTCGATGAACCCGCTCACCTTTCTCGCGCCCAGCAATGTCAGCCTCTGGCTGCTGGGCGCCACCGGCTCCTATCCCCTGCTGGTTGAACACCGCTGGTGGACGCTCATTTCCGCCAGCTACCTGCACGGCGGCATCCTCCATATCCTCTTCAACATGATCGCCTTGAACCAGCTCGGCCCGCTGGTGATCAGGGAATACGGGGCCGCGCGGATGTTCGTCATCTATACCGGCGCCGGAATCGGCGGCTACCTGCTCTCCGCCCTGGCCGGGGTCTCCCTGACCATCGGCGCCTCGGCCGCGGTCTGCGGGCTGATCGGCGCGGCCCTTTATTACGGCAAGAGCCGGGGCGGCGCCTATGGCCGGGCCGTGTACCGCCATGTGGGCGGCTGGGTGATCAGCCTGTTTATTTTCGGCCTCCTGGTACCGGGAATCAATAACTGGGGCCATGGCGGCGGCATTGCCGCCGGCCTGCTCCTGGGCCTGCTCCTGGGCTACCGGGAAAGGCGGCCGGACACCTTTGCCCACCAGCTGCTGGCCGGCGCCTGCCTGCTGCTCACCGGGCTGGTGCTGGTCTGGGCCGTACTGTCCGGGGTTCTGGCCATGATGGCGGGCCACTGACCGGTCCTTGACAAAATCAAGACAACCATTGTAAGACGGGAGTCCCCATGCCGAAAAAAACCTCGCTGCTCAATGTCACCCTGCTCAGGCGGCTCTTGATCGCGGTCGACGACCTGATCCATTTCGCGGTGGCAGTGACCCTGATGATCTGCGCGGCCCTGATCCTGGTCCGGACCATTCCCAACCTCTTCCATCCCGATTCCAGCGCCATCCTCCACGTGTTGAACGACGTGCTGCTGGCCCTGATCGTCATGGAGCTGATGTGGCCCATTGTCCGCTTCCTGAAGCGGGAGGCCTTCAGCCTTAACCCGTTTCTCTACATCGGTATTATTTCCAGCACCCGGCGCATCCTCCTGATCGAGGCCGAGCACTCGATGGCTGCCCGGATAACCAGCGGCGGCGCGGAATGGCAGGCCCTGTGGCCGGTGCTGGTGGAACTGGGCGTCAATGTCGGGATCATCCTGGTCCTGGCCATTGCCCTGCGTCTTTTGTCGGTCTGCCAGCCGGAGAGAAGCAAGGGCTGAAAAGGGATACTCAACATGAAACGCGTACAGGTCGTTAAGAACATACTCGATGCCAACAGCAGGATCGCCATTGAAAACAACCAGCTGTTTGCCGACCGGAAACTGATCGTGCTCAACCTGATGAGTTCACCGGGCGCTGGCAAGACCACCCTGCTGGAAGAGATGGGCAAGGCATTTGCCGGCCGACTGCGGATCGGGGTCATTGAGGGCGACATCCAGACCAGTCTTGATGCCGAGCGGGTGGCGGCGGCCGGGCTGACCGCGGTGCAGATCGAGACCGACGGGGCCTGCCACCTGGATGCCAACATGGTCCGCAACGCCCTGGCCGAGCTGGACCTGGACGGACTCGACCTGCTGGTCATCGAGAACGTCGGCAACCTGGTCTGCCCGGCCGAGTTCAAGGTGGGCGAGAAGTGCAAGGTGATGATGCTGTCGGTCACCGAGGGCGACGACAAGCCGTTGAAATACCCCCTGATGTTCAAGGAGTCG
Source organism: Desulfobacterales bacterium (assembly GCA_021647905.1). NCBI lineage: Bacteria > Pseudomonadati > Thermodesulfobacteriota > Desulfobacteria > Desulfobacterales > Desulfobacterales bacterium. Next base: position 39,691 of record JAKITW010000004.1, read on the forward strand.
GAAGTGCTGCTGATCAGCAAGATCGATCTCCTGCCCCATCTCCGCTGCGATATCGAACGGATGAAAGCAGCGGCCCGCTCGATCAACCCCGATCTCGTTATCATCGAGATCTCCGCCTATACCGGCCAGGGTCTCGATACCTGGCATGACTGGGTCCGGGCCCAGGTCCGGGGAGATTGAACAGGGGAATGGTCCGGGCTGAAATAATTGCCAGCGGCATTGTCCAGGGGGTCGGCTTCCGGCCCTTCATCTTTCGGCTGGCCCGGGGCCACGGCCTGACCGGTAGCGTGGCCAACACCCCGGCCGGGGTGGTGATCGTGGTCAACGGCCCGGAAAGGGAAGTGGATCGCTTCGAGGCGGCAATCAGGCCCGGTGCCCCGCCCCTGGCGGTAATAACCGAACTGACCACAATACGCCGCAAGATTGATCCGGAGCAGACTCATCCCGAGTTCCAGATCCGCGAGTCGATCCCGGCCGGGGAAAAAACCGGCCCGGTCACCCCGGACTCCGATGTCTGCCCGGCCTGCCTGGCCGAACTCCTCGACCCCGCTGACCGCAGATTCGGCTACCCCTTTATCAACTGCACCGACTGCGGCCCCCGCTATACCCTGATCAAACAGACCCCCTATGACCGCCCCATGACCGCCATGGTCGACTTTCCCATGTGCGCTGCCTGCCGGGCCGAATACCGGGATCCCACTGATCGCCGGTTCCATGCCCAGGCCACCTGCTGTCCTGACTGCGGCCCCCATCTCCTGCTGGTAGACGCCAGCAACCAGCCCCTGGGCTCAGACGATCCCCTGACCGCGGCCGCCACCCGGCTCCGGGCCGGGCAGATCGTGGCGATCAAGGGGCTGGGCGGTTTCCACCTGGCCGTGGATGCCACCAATGAACAGGCAGTGACCCGGCTCCGGCGCCATAAGGGCAGACCGGCCAAGCCGTTGGCGGTCATGGCCCCGGATATCGATACGGCAGCCTCCTTTGCCGGGATCAGCGACCATGAACGGGCCTGGCTTGCCGGGCCGCAGAAGCCGGTGGTGCTGCTCCGCAAAAAAAACCCCTTCGAACTGGCGGCCAACCTGGCCCCGGACAACCGGTATATCGGGGTGATGCTGCCCTATACCCCGCTCCATCATCTGCTCCTGGCCGGAGTGGAACGGCCCGCCCTGGTGATGACCAGCGGCAACCGCTCCGGCACGCCCATTGCCAAGGACAACGACGAGGCCCTTCTGCAGCTGGCCGGGATTGCCGACTGTTTTCTGCTCCACACCCGGCGGATCGTCACCCGGGTCGATGATTCAGTGCTGCGGCTCAATGACCGCGGCCAGGTCTCCCTGCTCAGAAGAGCCCGCTCCTTTGTGCCCACCGCCCTGGACCTGGCCGAAGACGCCGGCCGCACCCTGGCCCTGGGAGCGATGCTCAAGGACACGATCTGCCTGACCCGCAACCGGCAGGCCTTTGTCTCCCAGCACATCGGCGACCTGGATAACCTCGACACCCTCCGGAATTTAAAGGAGCTGATCGGTCATTTTACCGCCCTGCTCCGGATCGAGCCGGAGCTGATCGTTCACGACCTTCATCCCGACTACCCCTCCACCCGCTACGCCCGCGAACAGCACCTGCCCCTGGTGGCGGTCCAGCATCACCATGCCCATGCAGTGTCCTGCATGGCCGAGCACCGGCTGACCGGCCCGGTCATCGCCATAACGTTAGACGGCAGCGGTTACGGGCCGGACAACACCGTGTGGGGCGGCGAGGTGCTGGTGGCCGGATACGCTGACTATACCCGGGCCGCCCATCTCGCCCCGGTCCCCCTGCCCGGCGGCGAGGCAGCGATCCGCGAGCCCTGGCGCATGGCGGCCAGCCACCTGGCCCATGCCTTTGGCCCGGGGTTCCGGGAACTGGAGCTGCCGGTGCTCGACCATTACCGGGACAAGCTCATCCCCCTTGTCCAGATGATGGAAAAGGGGATCAACTCGCCACTCACCTCCAGTTGCGGTCGTCTTTTCGATGCGGTTGCCGCCCTGCTGAATCTACGCTACACTGTGTCCTTTGAAGGGGAGGCCGCGGCAATGCTGGAGATGGTGCTGCCTGGCCACGATCATGACCAGGGGGTCTACGACTTTGCGATCCGGGAAAAAGCAGGGGTGCCGGTGCAGTTGGACATTGCGCCGATCATCAAGGGGGTGGTCCAGGACCTCCGCGAACAGGTCCCGGCCCCGGTGATCAGCAGCCGGTTTCATAACACCCTGGCAGAACTCTTTGCCCGGACCGCCATGCTTCTCAGGGGACAGACCGGGATAAATCAGGTTGTGTTGTCCGGCGGGGTTTTTCAGAACATGACCCTGCAGACCGCGTTGAAGACACGCCTGGAACGCATTGGCTTTACCGTGTATGTCCATAACCAGGTGCCGGCCAACGACGGCGGCCTCGCCCTGGGCCAGGCCGTGGCCGGCCATGCGATCTTGCAGCGGCGCAATGGAAAGGGTTAATATATGAAATGGCTTGATTCCTATCGAGACCCGGAGCTGGCCGGCAGAATGGTCGCGTCCCTCAAGAAGTTGTCGCCAATGCCGATCAAGCTGATGGAGGTCTGCGGCACCCATACGGTGTCCATCTGCAGACACGGGATCCGCGACCTGCTGCCGGACACGATCACCCTTTCCTCGGGCCCGGGCTGTCCGGTCTGCGTGACCGCCACCGCTGAAATCGACAGCTTTATCAAGGCCTCGGCAATTCCCGGGGTGATCATCACCACCTTCGGCGATCTCCTCCGGGTGCCGGGCAGCCGTTCCTCGCTCCAGGAGGCCCGGGCCAACGGCAGTGATATCCGCACCGTCTATTCCACCCTGGACGCCCTGGAGATCGCCCGCAGCAACCCGGACCGCGAGGTGATCTTTCTCGGGGTGGGTTTTGAGACCACCACTCCGACGATTGCCGCGGCGATCCTTACCGCGGCCGCGGAAAAGCTGAAAAATTTCTCGGTGATCTCGGCCCACAAGCTGATCCCGCCGGCCCTTGAGGCCCTGGCCAGCGACCCTGAGATCAAGATCGACGGCCTGATCTGTCCCGGCCATGTCTCGATCATGATCGGCGCCAACGCCTACCGTCCCCTGGTGGATAAATATAAAATCCCCTGCGTGATCGCCGGGTTCGAGCCGGTGGATATTCTCGAGGCGGTGGCGCGGCTCGCCCGCCAGATCCTGGCCGGCAAGGCCAGGGTGGAAGTGGCCTATCAACGGGCGGTAAGCAACGAGGGCAACCGCCGGGCCATGGCCGTGATGGACAAAGTATTCGCACCCATTGACGGCGAGTGGCGCGGGCTGGCGGTCATCCCCGGCACCGGCCTGGCAATCCGCCCGGAATTCGCAGCCCACGACGCCTGCCAACGCTTCGATCTGACCATCACTGATGCCAAAGACCCGGCCGGCTGCGCCTGCGGCGATGTACTCAAATCGATCACCCAGCCCGATGCGTGCCGGCTGTTCGGCACCGCCTGCACCCCGGAACATCCCATCGGCCCCTGCATGGTCTCGGGCGAGGGGGCCTGCGGCGCCTATTTCAAATATCAACGCTCAGAAAACGGCAGACGTTAGACGGAACATAGTAATTCCCGGATGTTCAAGAAAATGCGGCTGAAACCTTCAGTTTTTCACCCCTGGTCGTTCTACTTCAAAAGATGAAAATCCACGAATACCAGGCCAAGGAGCTGTTCCGCAAGTACGGGATACCGGTGCCGGCCGGCGGCATGGCGACTACGGTTTCGGAGGCAGCGGCCCGGGCCCGGGAGCTGCCCGGGCTGCCGGCCATGGTCAAGGCCCAAGTCCATGCCGGCGGCCGCGGCAGGGGCGGCGGTATCAAGCGTGCCGCCACTCCTGCCGAGGTCGAGGCCCGGGCAAGCGAACTCCTGGCCATGACCCTGATTACCCCCCAGACCGGTCCGGCCGGCCGGATGGTCAGGAAAATCCTTATTGAACAGGCCCAGAACATTGCTCGGGAACTGTATCTGGCCATCCTGCCGGACCGGGCCAGCGCCCGGATCATGATCATGGCCGGTGCGGCCGGCGGCATGGCTATCGAGGAACTGGCCGCCACGGACCCGGACAAGATCGTCAGGGTGACGGTGGATCCGCGCAAGGGTCTGCAGCCAGCCGATTGCCGGGAAGTGGTCGGCGGCCTGGGCCTTAAGCCCGTGCTGATCACAGGGTTTACCGACCTGCTGGAGCGGCTTTATCTGCTTTTCGTGGAATGCGACTGCACGCTGGTGGAAATAAATCCCCTGGCGGCAACCAGCGACGACCGGCTCGTTGCCCTGGACGCCAAGATGGAGATCGACGACAACGCCCTGTTCCGGCAGCCGGCCCTGGCCGCGCTCCGCGACCCGGACCAGGAGGACCCGCTGGAGGCGGCAGCAGCAGCGGCGGCCAACCTCAACTATATCCGGCTGGACGGCAATGTGGGCATCATGGTCAACGGCGCCGGCCTGGCCATGGCCACCATGGACCTGATCAAGAACAATGGCGCCGAACCGGCCAACTTTCTCGATGTGGGCGGCGGTGCCAGGGCCGAGAAGGTGGAAAAAGGATTACAGATCATCCTGGCCGACCCCAAGGTCAAAGGGATATTGATAAATATCTTCGGGGGAATCCTCCGCTGCGACGTGCTGGCCGCCGGGGTGGTAGAGGCGGCTCGCAAAAACGAGATCACGGTGCCGATGGTGGTGCGACTGGCGGGAACCAATGCCGCGGAAGGGAAAAAAATCCTGGCCGGGTCGGGCCTTGATCTGATCATTGCCACCGACTTAAGCGACGCCGCTGGCAAGATAACCCAAATAGTAAATAACGGTTCAAACGCTCAAACGGTTTAAACGTTCAAACGGTTCAGAAAAAAATGGCCATCTTTGTTGACCGCAACACCAGGGTCCTGGTCCAGGGGATCACCGGCCGGGAGGGCAGTTTCCACACCCGGCAGTGTGTGGCCTACGGTACCCGGGTGAAGGCCGGGGTCACCCCGGGCAAGGGCGGCCGGGACCTGGACGGGATACCGGTGTTTGATACCGTGGCCGAGGCCCGGGCCGCCAGCCAGGCTGACTGCAGCCTGATCTTCGTGCCGCCCCCCTTTGCCGCCAATGCCATCCTCGAGGCGGCCTCAGCCGGCATCGAACTGATCGTGGCCATCACCGAGGGCATCCCGGTGCTGGACATGCTCAAGGTAAAAAATATCCTGGCCGACAGCGCCACCCGGCTGATCGGCCCCAACTGTCCGGGAATCATCACCCCGGGACAATGCAAGGTGGGGATCATGCCGGGGGCCATCCACCAGCCCGGTCCCATCGGGGTGGTCTCCCGCTCCGGCACCCTGACCTACGAGGTGGTCCACCAATTGAGCCGGCAGGGGCTGGGCCAGTCCACCTGTATCGGTATCGGCGGCGACCCGGTGGTGGGCACCAGTTTCATCGACTGTCTGCGGGCCTTTGAGCAGGACCCGGCAACCCGGGGGATGGTCATGGTGGGGGAAATCGGCGGCAGCGCCGAGGAAGAGGCCTGCGCCCATATCAGCGAACATGTGCGCAAGCCAATGGTCGGCTTTGTCGCCGGGCTCACTGCCCCGCCGGGAAGAAGAATGGGCCATGCCGGGGCCATTGTCAGCGGTAACAGCGGTGGAGCCCGGGCCAAGCTTGCCGCCATGGAGGCGGCCGGAATCGGGGTCTGCCGGGACCTGGGCCGGCTGGGCGAATTCTGCGCCGATTATTTCAAGCACGTTATCTGAACCGGCCGCCGGGCCCCGGGACCGGTTTGACCTGCAACCAAATGATGCTGCCCGGAGGGGATAGACACCGGGGCCGGTGTCTATCTGATCGGCAACCGGACCGTAAAGGTCGTTCCCTTTCCCTCCTCACTGCTTACGGAGATCATCCCGCCATGGGCCTGGATGGTCTTGAGTGCAAAGGTCAGGCCCAGGCCCGGGCCATAGGTCTTGGAAGAGAAAAAAGGGTCATAGATGTTCTTGATGGTCTCCCGGGAAATACCCTTGCCGGTGTCCGCCACCCGCACCTCGAGGAATCCGTTATTCCGCTGGCTGGTGATCTCCAGCACCCGGGTCGGGCCTTCCATGGCCTCAATGGCGTTCTCGATAAAAATAGCAAAGGCCTGTTGCAAGTTGTTCCGATCCGTTTGCAGCAGAGGCGGATCGGCCATCAGGTCGACCCGCAGGGTAACGCCCTTTTTTTTCATTTCGGAACGATACTGATCAAGGGCCGCGCCTATCAGTTCGTTGATATCCGTTTCCTCGAAATAGGAGACCACCGTTCCCTTGAGTTCGACCAGGTGAGTGACCATCTTCTCCAGGGCCTCGACATTCTCCAGGATAATCTGAAGGTACTTGTGGTTCGGGTCTTCCCTGGCCAGGTTTTTCTGGATCCGCCGGGCAAGCCCGCCGATGATCATCAACGGGTTGCGCACCTCGTGGGAGACCTCGCCCACCAGGTAATCCAGGGCCTCGGTCTTTTCCGTTGCCGCCAGTTTTTCACTGGCCTCCTTTTTGGCCAGCAAGGCCCGCACCCTGGCGGCCAGTTCCTTGTACTCAAAGGGTTTGGTCACATAGTCGTCAGCCCCGATATCAAGACCGTCGATCTTGTCCGGCAACTCGCTCTTGGCGCTCAGCATCAGCACCGGGATGTGCCGGTCCCGCTCGTCCGCCTTGAGCCGTTTGCAGACCTCGAGCCCGTTCAACTTGGGCATCATCACATCAAGGATGACCAGGTCGGGCCGGACCGCCTTGACCTGGTCAAGCGCCTGCTGGCCGTCATAGGCGGCGACCGTTTCATAGCCCTCGGCCCGGAACCGCTTGGTCAACAGCTCCACCGTATCGACAAAATCGTCTACAATCAGGATCTTCTTTTTCATCGCCGGGTCATCATCATCAGGTCATTTCCGATCCGGTTCGCCGAGGAACTGCTCGATCTGGCCGGGCAGCTCCCTGATATTGATGGGCTTGGTGATATAGCCGTCACAGCCGGCGGCCAGCGCCTTTTCCCGGTCGCCCTTCATCGCATGGGCGGTGAGGGCAATCACCGGAATGGCCTTGAGTTCCTCGCTGCTCTTCAGCCGCCGGGTAACCTCATGGCCGTCCATCCTGGGCAGGGAGATGTCCATCAGGATGAGGCCGGGCCGCACCTGCTCCACCAACCGCAGGGCCTCCTCGCCGTCAACCGCCTCCACCACTCCATAGCCGCGCGCCTTGAGTACCTTGGCCACCAGTTCGCGGCTGTCCCGATTATCTTCCACAACCAGCACTGTCTTTTTCGTTTCCATTCGGATGGTCCCACTCTCTCCGGCCCGGACCGGCACCGGTTAAGGTTCAGGTATAGTAACGGCGCAGGATCTCGGTGAGTTCCCTGAGCATATCATCCATGGTCAGGAGTTTGCGGTTGAGAATGGTCTCCACCCGGCCGTCCAGCCGATCCAGTTCCGCTTTGCTGAACTGCCTTTCGGTTATCAGCACCAGGGGGATATGCCGCATCGCCTTGTTACTCTTTAAATAAGCGATCATGTCAGTGCCGTCAACATCGGGCATGATCAGATTCATGACGATCAGGTCGGGCACCGCCTTCTGGATCTCATCCCGGGCCTGGCGGTTGTCACGGGCAACGGTCACCTGGCAGCCGGCCTCCTCAAGGGCCGGCCGGATCGCACCCACCACCTCCGGATCGGTCTCCACCACCAATACCCTCTTGATCCGCGCCGAGCAGGCCACGGTATCCAGTTTGCGCAGGAGCAGATTTTTGTCCACCGGCTTGACGATGTACTCGGCCGCCCCCAGGCTGAAACCGAGCCGCTTCTCGTCGACAATGGAAAGAATGATCACCGGGATATCCTGGGTCTGCGGGTCCTGCTTCAGTTCGAGCAGAACCTGCCAGCCGTTCTTGCCCGGCATCCTGATGTCCAGGGTGATGGCCGCCGGTTGCAGTTCCCGGGCCGTTGCCACTGCCCGGGCGCTGTCCTGGAGCCCGACCACATTGTATTCCCGGCCCAGGTATTTACTTATGATCTCGATCATCTCCGGATTGTCGTCAATGGCCAGGACGGTCATCTTCCGCTCCCCGTCCCCGGCGGCCGGCCCGCTATTCTTTCCGGTCCGCTCCAACCCGCTGCCGCTGCTGTCATACTCCTCCATTATCACCCGTTCAATGATCTCGCAGCCGCGGCAGAACCCGCTTTTTTCCGGAAAGGAAGCCACCTTGGTCCCCTTGCAGTGGGTGCCGAAAATAAGCCAGCAGCGATGATCCTTGCTGCCGTATGCCGGGCAGCTTGTCTGGCCGCAGTGTACATATTCCCAGCATTTGATCGGCTTGCCGGCATAACGCGGCTCCTTGAGAAAGGTCTGCACCGGTTTGTCAAAGTAGCTGGCCAGTTCCTCGGCCATCATCGGCTCGATAATCACTTCACTCGGTTTTTCCAGCAGATCCTTGCGGGCCGGCAGGGTGAAACAGAAACGGCTGCCCCGGCCGAAACGGCTCTCCACCCAGATCATCCCCTTGTGAAGCACCACCAGCCCCCTGGCGATGCTCAGGCCCAGGCCGGTGCCCTCATACTCGCGGATGGAGGAGACGTCGATCTGGCTGAACTTGTCGAACAGCTTGTCAATGTCCCCCTGCTTGATGCCGATCCCGGTGTCGGCAATGCAGACCTCGACAAAACGGGGCGGCTCCCCGGGCTTGATGCCGCGCTGGGACGGGTAGGCGCTGATCCGGATCTCGCCGGAGTTGGTGAACTTGACCGCATTGGAAATGAGATTGAGGAACACCTGGCCGATCTTGTCCTCGTCAATATAGACCGGCGGCAGGTCGTCGCTAAAGTCAAAGACCAGCTTCAATCCCTTCTTGTTCATGGCCGGTTCAAAGGTGGCGGCATAGGTCTCGGCCAGATTCTTGATTGAGGCCTCATGGGGATCAAGCTCGATTTTGCCTGATTCGATCTTGGACATATCAAGAATATCGTTGATCAACTGCAGGAGATGCCTGGCATTATTCACCACCTTGCGCAGGCTCTTCTCCTGCTCCTCGTTGATCTCGCCGTCGATCCGGTCAAGGAGCAGGTCGGTATAACCGATGATCGAGTTCATCGGCGTGCGCAGTTCATGGGACATGTTGGCCAGGAAGGCGGACTTGAGCCGGTCCAGTTCCCGGAGTTCCCGGTTGGCCCGTTCGAGCAGCAGGGTCTTTTCCCTGAGCATCATGGTCCGCCGGGCCACCTCCAGTTCCAGGTCCTTGCTGAAGGAGGAGATCCGCTCATAGAGCTTTTCCAGGTCGTCCAGCATCAGGTTGATGTTTCCGGCGATCTCATCCATCATGTCGTTCTTGTCCAGCACCTCGGCCCGCTTGTTGAGATCGCCCTCCGCCACCAGGGAAAGGGTGTTGAGCAGGCTGGTCACCCGCTCCTCCAGGTACCGGCGCTGTTCCTCCTCCCGGGCCGCGGCCTTTTTGATATACTGGAGCCGTTCCGCCTCCAGCACCTCGGTGATGTCCCGGCAGATCTCCACCCCGCCGACCAGGGCGCCGTGGGCGTCCCGCAAGGGGCTGGCGCTGGCCATCAGCGGCACCGGTTTCCCTGTCCGGCTGGTCATCGTCGCCCTGACCCCGCTCACCGGCTTGCCGCTGTCAAAACAGTAGCGGAGCGGACAGGTGCTTTCGCAGATATCACTCCGGAACACCTGCCGGCAGGTCATCCGGCCCTCCACCTCCTCCTTGCTGTACCCGGTGAGTTGGGCGCAGGCCTCGTTCATATAGGTGATGACCATCCCGGTGTCCACCATGAACAGGGGATCGGCAATGGCCTCCTTCAGGCTGGAGGCATACTCGATCTGGTCCTTGATGCTGGCGACCATGGCATTGAACGAACGGCCGAGTACGCCGATGGCATCCTCGGTGGAGACCGCAACCGAGACGGAGAGATCCCCCTGGGCAAGCTGTTCGGCCTTGCTGGCCAGTTCGTCCACCGGCCGGGTCACCAGCCGGCCCAGCATATAATAGATGATCGCGATCAGAGCGCCGATCCCGAGAACACTGACCAGGATGGTGCGGTTCCTGAGGGCGGCGATTACCGCATAGGTTTCATCGGTGGACTGGCGGATGATCATCCCGCCCAGGACCTTGCGGGAGGCGCCGTGGCAGTGATGGCATTCCTTTTCATTGGGCATGCTGTGGATGGTGACCAGGAAACGCTTTCCACCCACCTTTTCTTCAAAATATTTTTCACCCGGCGAGGCGCCGCCTTCCAGCAGGACCCCCAGGGCGGTGATCGCCGCGGGGTTATGGATAAAGCCGGAAACCGTGGCATTGATCCGTTCGGCATGGGTGGCAAAAACGATCCGCTGGTTAAAGTCGCAGATGACAATTTCCGCGTCATGGAGATGCTCTTTTACGTCAAGGAGCTGTTTTTCCACCGAGGCGCTGTCGCCCACCGACATCGGGTGTTTGATTCCGGCATAGGCGAGAAACTGGAGTTCCTGGGCCGAGGTGGTCATCCGTTCCCGGATCTGCCGGCGCTGGCTGGTCACCCCGAGGCAGATAATCACCCCCATGACAATGGCCACCCCCACGGTGAGGGCCAGCAGGATCTTGACGCTGAGCCGCTTGCTGATGAACGGAGGCAGGTTGATCATCGCTAGTGCGCCCCCCCGTGAATCATCGGTTTGTAGCGAAAGGCCTTGACCCGTTCGGAGATATGGCATCCCTCGCAGTCCCCGGTGGTCAGGACGCTCTTGATATCAGCGGGATCCTTGCTGGCACAATGGTTGCTGCCCGGGCCGTGACAGACCTCGCAGCCGGCGTTCTTCAGGTTCGGGGTGGTCTCGGGGCTGACAAAACCGCCCGGCTTGCCGTAGCCGGTGGTGTGGCAGGAGTAGCACTTCTCGATCTCTGCCTCGGTCAGCCCCTTTTTCAGCTTGTCGATACTCTCGAACGATCTGCTCTTCTTGGCATAGGTCATGAAACTGGCATACTCGGCCGGATGGCAGTCGCGACAGGCCTCGGAGCCGACATAGCGCGGCGGTTTGCCGGAAAGGACAACAGCAGGACCAAGAAAGACCACAAAGAGAACAGAACACAGGGCCACTGTTATGCCCTGCACCATTTTGCAGCAGTAAAAACCCATTGCTCACCCCCTCGGCGCCCCGCCAGTCCGGAATGGAATCAATCCCTTGACGGAGAACCGGCTCGCCACCGGTTGATTTCAAGAGGAAAGCATCTTTTCCGTCAGGCAAAAAAGTCCGCAGGGCACCTGCAAGGAGTATATTCGGAAACAAGGGGCCAGTAAAACAAAAACTGTCGATCCGGCCGATATTCCGTTATTGCAGCCGCGGATTACAGCTAACCCCGGCTAACCAGCATGGCTGGACCATATTTGCCCAGCCACAACGAAATAATCAAAGACCTCACTCCGGCATGGCAAGGCCGGGGCTTGGTGACGACTTTCATATAAACACCATGATAGGGCTAGGACCCGGTCCGGCAACATGATCCCGGCTTGTCGGCGCCATTGCTTTCGGGTACTGTTCAACTCCTGGTTAGTGTCCGTCCAGAAATGAGCAATTTCGTTCAAGATCAAGGATCGCGAAAAAAATAACCGGAGTCATATAAATGTCGGTCTCGCAACAACCCGCTCGACGGACGTGATTCGTCTTGTAACTTGTTGATTTTATTGGGTGGCATTTGAAGCCTTTCGGGTTGTTACGAGTTCATCATATAAATGATATTACGAGGATTATTTTTTGAGCATGACGCCGAGATTGGGCGAAAGGGCCATTTCTGGATGGGCACTGGTTAAACAGGGGGTGCGTAACCACTTACAGGCCGGTGGGTTCCGTAAATTTGTAGCCCCTGGTGAACGGTTACGATTCAGGATATAAACAAAACCGGTTTCCCCCGGCCCTGCCAGCTGACTCCCCGGCTGATGTTGACAAAAATGCTGCCCATCGAACCGCTCCTGCCGGATATCAAAGAGGCCATTGCCATTGCCGGCCGGGCCGTGCTCCAGGCCCCGCCCGGGGCCGGCAAGACCACCCTGGTGCCCCTGGCCCTGTTGGAAGAACCATGGCTGGAGAATAAAAAGATCATCCTGCTCGAACCGCGGCGGCTGGCGGCCCGGGCCGCGGCCAACCGGATGGCCGAACTCCGCAACCAGCAGGTAGGCGAAACCGTGGGCTACCGCACCCGGCTGGACAGCAGGGTCGGTGCCCGGACCCGGATCGAGGTAATCACCGAGGGGATCCTCACCCGGATGCTCCAGGACGATCCGGCCCTGGAAGAGACGGGTCTGGTGATCTTTGACGAGTTTCACGAGCGCAGCCTGCAGGCCGACCTGGGCCTGGCCCTCTGTCTGGAGACCCGGTCGATCCTGCGGCCGGATCTCAGGCTGCTGATCATGTCCGCCACCATTAGCACGGAACCGATAGCCGAGCTGCTCGGCCAGGCACCGGTGATTACCAGCCAGGGCCGCTCCTTTCCAGTGACCACCCATTACCTTGGTGCTGAACCGCGCCTCCATCCGGAACAACTGACAATCACCACCGTGCTCCGGGCCCTGGCGAAAGAAGAGGGCTCCATCCTGGTCTTTCTGCCCGGGGTCGGCGAGATCCGCAGGGTGGCCGCGCTCCTGCAAGAGGCGGGCCTTCCGGCCAATGTCCACCTGGCCCCGCTTTACGGCAACCTTACCCGCCCTGAGCAGGACCGGGCGATCAGGCCCTGTCCTTTGGCAAGCCGCAAAATCGTCCTTGCCACCTCCATTGCCGAGACCAGCCTCACCATTGACGGGATCCGGGTGGTGATCGATTCCGGCCTGATGCGGGTTTCCCGCTTCGATCCGAACAGCGGGATGAGCCGCCTGGTAACCCTCCCCGTATCCCGGGCCGCGGCCGACCAGCGGCGCGGCCGGGCCGGCCGCCTGGGACCCGGGGTCTGCTTTCGATTGTGGACCAGGTCCACCCAGATCCAGTTGAGGGAACAAACCGGCCCGGAGATCCTGACCGCGGACCTGGCCCCCCTGGCCCTGGAACTGGCCCGGTGGGGGGTCGGTGATCCGAAATCACTGGCCTGGCTCGACCCGGTGCCGGCCGGCCCCTTTAATCAGGCAAGGGAACTGCTCACCGAACTGGGGGCCTTGGACGGTCAGGGCCGGCTCACCGGACAGGGCCGGAGGATGGCGCAACTGGCCATGCATCCCCGCCTGGCCCGGATGGTGCTGGCCGGCAAAAAACAGGGCCTGGGCAGCCTGGCCTGCGACCTGGCCGCGCTGATCAGCGAGCGGGACATCATCCAGGGGAACAATGACCCGGATATCCGGACCCGGCTGGAGATCCTGGCCGATCAACGCCACCCGGCAGCCCATGACCGGGGGGCGAAAAAACGGATAATCAGAACCGCGGCCAGGTGGCGCAAACAGCTTCAAATCGCGCGGGAAAACAGCGACCCGGACCGGGCCGGGCTGCTGCTCTCCCTTGCCTTTCCGGACCGGATCGGGCAAAAACGGCCGGGCCGGACGGGCCGGTTTCTCCTGGCCAACGGCCGCGGCGGCATTGTTCCGGCCGCCTCCTTCCTGGCCCGGGCCGACTATCTGGTGGCCGCGGCCCTGGACGGCGGAAAAAAAGAGGCCCGGATCTTTCTCGGCGCGCCGGTTACCCGGGCCGAGCTGGAGGAACAGTGGCGAGACGCGATCAGTTGGCGGCAAATTGTGGCCTGGGACAGCCGCAGCCGGTCGGTCTTGGCCCGAAAACAGAAAAAACTGGGCCATCTGGTCCTATGGGACGAACCGCTGGCAGGCAATGATGATCCCGGAGTTATCAATGCCCTGATCAGCGGCATCCGGGAGATGGGGCTGGAGGTATTGCCCTGGACCGGAGAACTGCGCTCCTGGCAGGCCCGGGTCCTGCTTATGCGCCGGCTTGCGCCGCGGGCCGGCTGGCCCGACGTCAGCGACAATGGGTTACAAGCCACGCTCGGGGAGTGGCTCGCTCCGTATATTACCGGGATGCGCGGCTGCGCCCACCTTGCCCGCCTTGATCTCAAGTCGGCCCTGACCAGCCTGCTGAACCGGCCGCAGCAAAAAAATCTTGAAAAACTGGCGCCCACCCATCTCACCGTACCCAGCGGCTCGCGGATCAGGCTGCAGTACCGGCCCGACGAGACGCCGGTACTGGCGGTGCGGCTCCAGGAGATGTTCGGGGCCAGCGATACACCGCGGATCGGCGGCGGCCAGGTCCAGGTCCTGCTCCACCTCCTCTCTCCGGCCGGCCGGCCGGTGCAGGTGACCCGGGACCTGGCCGGTTTCTGGAAAAACACCTACCCGCAAGTGCGCAAGGACCTGCGGGCCCGCTATGCCAGGCACTACTGGCCCGGGGACCCGCTCAACGCCGCACCGACCAGCAGGGCAAAACCGCGGAAGAAGCGATGATGACGGATGACGGATGACGGATGACGGAAGGGTAAAGATAAAGAGGGAAAAAACAACTTATTCCAAAGAGACGGCAAGCTGGTAACAGGCCCCGGGCAGGCTGCGCACCGCGCCTTTCAGCTCGAGCAGCAGGAGCAGTTCACTGACCTTGGCCCCGGGCAGGGACGCGGCCACGGCAATCTCGTCAATGGTCCGGGGATAGACGTCAAGACAGGAGAGCAACCGCCGCTCCTGGTCATTGATCTCCACGGCGAGCCGGGGCAGGGCCGGTTCCACCGGATTATCACTTAGCATCTCCCCGGGCAGTTCGTTGATGATGTCAGCCACGCCCTGCACCAGTTTGGCCCCCTGCTGGAGCAGACCGTGACTGCCGGTACTCTTGCAGGAATCAACCCGGCCGGGAATGGCAAAGACCTCGCGGCCCTGTTCCAGGGCATGCTGGGCGGTGATCAACGAGCCGGAATTCCTGGCCGCCTCCACCACCACCACTCCCAGGGCCAGGCCGCTGATGATCCGGTTGCGGGCCGGAAAACGGAACCCGTCCGGCTTGGTGCCCAGGGGATACTCGCTGACCAGGGCGCCCTGGCTGGGAATTTTGTCGAACAGGTCCCGGTTGCCCCAGGGATAGACCAGGTCCAGACCGCAGCCGAGTACCGCCACGGTGCGGCCGCCGCCGGCCAGGGCGCCCCGGTGCGCCTGGGCATCGATGCCCAGGGCCAGACCGCTGATGATCACAAACCGGCGGCCCAGATCATGGGCCAGGCGATAGGCTATCCGCCGGCCATAGTCGGTGCAGGCCCGCGATCCCACCAGGGCCAGGGCCGGGCCGTCGGCAAGAGCGGCCGGATCGCCCTTGACGTAGAGCAGCAGGGGCGGACCGTAGATGTCCTTAAGCAACTCCGGGTAACGGGGATCGTCCCAGGCAATAATAAAAATCCCCATCCGGCCGGTCCGCTCCAGTTCCAGGTCCGCGGCAGCGGCCGCCCGGGCCCGGGCCGGACCGGCAAGGGCCGCGATGGTTGTCGACCGGATCCCTTCAACCCGGCCCAGGGCGGACCGGTCCGCGGTCAGCACCGCCTCGGGCGATCCGAAATGTTCCACCAGGGCCTGGCCGCCCACCGCGCCCAGGCCGGGCAGAAGGTGGAGGGTCAGCCAGGCCAGAATGTGCTGCCCTGTTTTATCGCTCAATACCGCTCCCCATCAATCGCTGACAACATTCTTCTCCAGGGCCTGGTTCAACTCGACCTTTCTGGCGGAGAGCTGTAGAATAAGCTCCTGGTCACCGGCCTTCCTGGCTTCTTCAGTCGCCTCGGAAAGAGAACGGATTTCCCTTTCCAGACCGATCCTTCTGAGCCATCTGAGATGATCCTCTGCCATCGCTTTTCCATCATCATCTTCTTCAGGATCACTATAAACCCGGCCCGAGGTAAACAAGGAAGTGACAAAGGCCCGCTCCGGACCGGCGGGCAGCACGTCGAGGAGCTGTTCCGGATTCGGGTCCGGAGCCGCGGCAACCAGCTCCTGCAAAGCGGCGAGCAGGGTTCGCGCGCCCGGCTCGGCCAGGATCTCTTCCAGGCCCTGCTCAAGGAACCGGGGCAGAAAGCAGGGGTAGAGAACCAGAAATTCGAGCATCTGCCGCTGGACCCGGGAGAGGGTCATGGGTCCTTCAGCCCCCTTTTCAGCCGGCGGCCGGGCCGGTCCCCGGGTCTCGGCCCGGGCCGCGGCCCGGAAGCCGCGCTCCACCTGCTCCGGATCAAGCTTAAGCTTGTCGCTGAAATGGGAAACCAGCACCGAACGCTGGAGCGGATTATCGGCCGTTGCCTCCAGCAACGGCCGCAGCTCGGCCAGGACCCGGAACTTGCCTTCCAGATCTTGGCCATGTTTTTCCACCAGCCGGCCAAAGACGAATTCCAGGAGTCCCTGGGCCTGGTTGAGAAAATTCTCCAGGTATTCCCGGCCATGGGCCCGGACAAAGGTGTCGGGATCATGTTCAGCGGGCAGCATCGCGATCCTGGCCGTGACCTGCTCGGCCAGGAAAAGCGGGGCCGCGCGCAGGGCGGCCTTGACCCCGGCGCTGTCGCCGTCAAAGAGCAGGATCAGCTCATCGGCAAATCCCTTGAGTATCCGGATCTGGGCTCGGGTCAGGGCCGTGCCCAGCGGGGCGACCACATATTCCACCCCATGGGCCGCCAGGGCAAGCAGGTCGAAATTGCCCTCCACGATCAGACAGCGCCGGGTCCGGCGGATCTGCTCCTTATGCTGAAACAGCCCGAACAGGGTCCGGCCCTTGTCATAGATCAGGGTTTCCGGGGAGTTGAGGTATTTGGGGTTCCCCGGCCCGAGAATCCGGCCGCCGAACCCCACCACCCGGCCGGTGAGATCGCTGATCGGGAAGAGCACCCGGTCGCGGAAACGGTCATAGGCCCCGCCCTGGGGCTTGCGCACGATCAGGCCCGCCTCCTCGGCCAGCTCCGGCGCAAACCCGGAAGAAACGATCTTTTTGCTCAGGAAATCCCAGCCCGGCGGGGCATAACCGAGCCGGAAGGAGTCGATGATCTCCCCGGGGATGCCCCGTTTTTCGAGATAGGCACGGGCCGGTTCGGCGGCCGGGTCCGAGCGGAGAAACTCCTGATAGATCGAGGCGGCCCGTTCGTTGGCCTGGTAGAGAATCTCCCGTTTCCGGGCCCGGGCCTGGTCAGCCGGCGAATACTCCCGCTCCGGCAGGGTGATCTGGTAGCGCTCGGCCAGGGTTTTGAGGGCCTCGGGAAAGGTCATCCGGTGATACTGCATCAGGAAGGAGAATACATCGCCGCCCTCGTTGCAGCCGAAACAGTGAAAGGACTGCCGGGCCGGGCTGACCATGAAAGAGGGGGTCTTTTCAGCGTGAAAGGGACAGAGGCCCTTGAGGTTGGCGCCGGCCCGCTTCAGCTCCACCACCTCGCCGATAATATCGACGATCTGGGCCGCTTCCTTGACCTGGCGGACCGCATCTTGCTGGGCCGGACTTGAGCGCATTCCGCTGTTCCTCGTTTGATATGAAACGCACCCGGCAGGCCGGGCCGGGGCGAACCGGTCTGATCGCGTGCAGACGGGGTGCTGCTGAACGGTTACAGGTTGGTGGTTATTGCCGGTTCTGCGCCCTTGGTGAACGGTTACATTTATTGTATAGTGAGCGCCGGATCAAAACAGGGCTCGATATGATTCCTTCCGGATAGTGTCCTGATCATGGACCGGTGTCAAGCAAAAACATGGCGCGGAAAAGAGCTGCACCGGTGGCCGGGCACTACTCTTCCCGGGATGATATCTCCGTCCATCCATCAACGGCCGCAAACAAAGAAAAACCCAGGACCATGCAGCCCAGTTTCGAAGATATTCTGACTTTTGAAATCAAGAAGGAGATGGCGGACCGCTATTTCGGCTTCCGGCGGATGATCGAGGAGGACAAGGAGGAACTGGCCCGCCGGGTCAAGGAACACTCCCTGACCCTGGAGCAGAAGATCTGCATCGATCTGGTCCGGATCTACCTGCTGCTCGGCGACGAGAAGCTGATCCAGGAGTTCCTCGACCTGGTCGGATTGGAGGAGAAATTGTTCTACGACCCCTACCTGCTGACCTCGGCCACCCTCCGCAAGCGGCTGCTCGGCGGGCTCAAGGTCCGGGGCCTGACCCGGGCCGGCCGCTACCGGAAACTGGTCTTCAACTGTTACGAGATGCTGGAGGACCATGTCCAGCAATATCGGGAAAAGCTGGGGGAACTGGTGGAGGAACGGGAGACCATTAACCAAGAGATCAAGCTCTTTTATCGTAAGAACGACATCAGCGCCATGATGGGATTTTTCCGCACCCTGAACGGATCGACCTCGGCCGGCACCATGGAGGGCGGGCTTGAGACCGGTTTCACCGACTCCATGGAAAAAAAGATGCGGTTGGCCCCGGTGCCGCCCATTGAACAGCTCCTGCCCATTATCCCGCCCCTGATGCCGTTGGCCGCGGTCCGCAACAAACTGAGCAAACTCATCGAGCGTGGCTATAAGCTCCAGTCCGCCCCCTGACCATGAACCCGGCTGCTGCCAACGTTCCTGTTCTGCTCGCCCTCCTGGCCCTGGCCGGCGGCCTGGTGATGCTGGTCGGCGGCGGCGAACTCCTGGTCGGCGGAGCAGTCCGGCTTGCCAGGCGTCTGGGTCTCAGCACCCTGGCCATCGGCCTGACCGTGGTCGCCTTCGGCACCTCGACCCCGGAGCTGTTTGTCAGCCTGTCATCGTTATTCGCCAACCATCCGGACATCATGCTCGGCAATGTGGTGGGCAGCAATATCGCCAATATCGGCCTGATCCTCGGGATTGCCGCGCTGATGGCCCCGCTGGAGGCCATGGCCGCCGGCCGCGTCAAGGTCGAACTGTTTCTGCTCCTGAGTTCCAGCCTGCTGCTGGTCCTGACCGCCTGGCTGGGCATTTTTCCCCGGGGCCTGGGGCTGGGGTTCATCGCCGCCCTGGTGCTCTACACCCGCTATTCCTACCGCAAGGCCGCGGCCAGCCGCAACAACAACGGAGATATCCCGGCGGACTGCGGCTCCCTGACCGCCAACAGCCTCAAGATAATCGCCGGCCTCCTCTTTCTCGCCCTGGGCTCCCACCTCTTCATCAAGGGCGCCGTGGATATTGCCCACTATTTCAGGGTCAGTGAACTGGTGATCGGCCTGACCCTGGCCGCGGTGGGGACCTCCCTGCCGGAACTGGCCTCGACCATTGCCGCGATCCGCCACCGCCAGAGCCGGCTTTTAATCGGCAACATCATCGGCAGCAACATGTTCAACCTGCTGATGGTCCTGGGCACCGCCGCCGCACTCCGCCCCTTTTCCCCGGGGCCGGAGCTGCTCCGCCGCGACCTGCCGGTGATGATCCTGTTCACCGTGGCGCTCCTGCCCATGCTATCCGGCCGCCACGCCATCGGCCGCGGCATCGGCCTGCTGCTCCTGACCGCTTACGGATCCTACATAATGCTGCTCGGCTGGTAGCCGGAAGGCTTGCCTTGAGGCGCTCTAATCCGCTATTGTAACAACCATCACCTGCCGCGGATCAGATCCCAAATATAAGGAGGCGTGCATGGAAACCAAGAAGGCCTTTGTAAGGCCGGACAACACCGTGACCATCACCTGCCCCCAGTGCCAGGCCACCAGGACCGTGTCCCTGGACAGGCTCCCGCCGGGCAAGCACCTGGTCAAGATCAAGTGCGCCTGCGCCACGATCTTCCCGGTCCGGCTGGAGTTCCGCAAAAACTTTCGCAAACAGACCAGCCTGCCGGGCCGCTACCAGCTTCTGACCCCGGCCACCAAAGACCAGCCCCGCCCCGAGACGACCAGGGGCAAGACCCGTTACAGCGCGGAACAGGAAGCGCACAGCAACGGTTGCACGGTCAAGAACCTGTCCATGACCGGGGTCGGCCTGCTGATCCCGGGCAACCACGGTCTCAAGGTCGGCGATATCCTCGGGCTGGAATTCGCCCTGGACGACCGGCGCGGTTCGGAGTTCAACAAAAAGGTGGTGGTTCGGCTGGTCACCGACTCTTTTGTCGGCTGCCAGTTCATCGACACCCGGGAATATGACAAGGCCCTTGGTTTTTATCTGCGCTAGGACTTTGAACCGCAGAATATCGAACAAGGAATGACGAATTTCGAAGTGAAACCCTCGTCATTCTGCGGTTCCTTGTTCGATATTCTCTTTTCTGAAAATCAACGTCTTTACTCCTGGCCTTTCTTCTTCAGTTCAAGAAACAACTGATAGGCCTCGGCCGGGGCCATCTCTTCATGGACCACCTTTTTCACCGCCTGGATCATGGCCACCGGGTCCTCGGACTGGAAGATGTTCCGGCCCATGTCCACCCCGGCCGCGCCCTCCTGCACCGCATTATAGGCCATGGTCAGGGCGTCGGACTCCGGAATCTTCTTGCCGCCGGCCATGACGATGGGCACCGGGCAACTGGCGGCCACGGTGTCAAAACCGTCCGGGATATAGTAGGTCTTGACGTAATGGGCGCCCAGTTCGGCGCAGATCCGGCAGGCCAGCCGGAAGTAGCGGGCATCCCGGGCCATGTCCCGGCCCACCGCGGTCACCGCCAGGATCGGAATCCCGTAGCGGGAACCCATATCCACCAGCCTGGTCATGTTATGCACCGTCTGGGTCTCATACTCGCCGCCGATAAAGACCTGGACCGCCAGGGCGGCCACGTTGAGCCGGATCGCATCCTCAATGGCCACGGCAATCTGCTCGTTGGACAACTCCTTTAAAACGCTGGGTCCGCCGCTGGCCCTGAGGACGATGGGCCGGGGATAGGAGGGCGGAACAATGGAACGGAGGATCCCCCGGGTGAGCATCAGGGTATCGGCATGGGGGGCAATGGGCATGATCTTGAGATCAATGCGCTCCAGTCCGGTGGTGGGCCCCTGGAAATAACCATGGTCAATGGCCAGCATCACCGTCCGGCCGCTCTCGGGGTTGAAAATCCGGGCCAGCCGGTTCTTCATCCCCCAGTCCAGGGAATTGGAGCCCTTGAGAAAAAATCCCTCACAGGAGGCGGGCACCTCCTGGCAATAATCCTTTCCTTGCTTATCCACTCCAGGCATTGTCTTCCTCCTTGTAAGCGGTCACAGGCACCACATTTTCGCATGATCGCGCCTGCACGAACCCGCGGCATCTGTGACCGCTTACAGGTTTGGGGGTAATGATAGCGCGGAGTTACACACCCCGTAACCAGTTACTCCACTTTGATATTTTTTGTGCGGCCATGATAAAAAAATCACTCCTGGGGACGGATGATAACCTTGATCGACTCCCGGGCCTCGGCGGTCAACCGAAACCCGGTGGCCGCATCGGCCAGTCCGAGCCGGTGGCTGATCAGCCCGGCGACCCGCACCCGGCCCCGGCGGATCAGCTCCAGGGCGGCAACGCAGTCTTTCGGGCCGCCGGCATAGCTGGTGGTGATGGTCACGTCCCGGCGCCAGAACAGGTTGTTCACCGATACCGGGATGGTCACCCCGGCCATGGTCGGGGCAAAGAACAGGATGGTGCCGCCCCGGCCCACCGCCTCCATGGCCTGGGTAAAAACCGACTCCGTTGTGGCGCAGACAATGACCAGGTCAACGCCGCGATTATCGTTCAGTTCCCGGATGCGGCCGGCCACCTCCTCGCCGGCCGCCAGGGCGACATCGGCGCCAAGGCGACGGGCCGCCTCCAGCCGGTATGGACTGAGATCAGTGGCTGCCACCAGCCCGGCCCCGGTGGCCGCGGCCAGCTGGACATGCAGCAGCCCGGCCAGGCCGCTGCCCAGCACCAGCACGCTCATCCCGGGCCGGACTCCGGCCCGCCGCTGGCCGCGCAGTACACAGGCCAGCGGTTCCATAAAGGTGGCCTCGTCATAGCCCACCTCGTCCGGCAGCTTCCAGGTGCCGCGCTCCACATTTACGGCCAACAGCCGCACATATTCGCAAAACCCGCCCGGATCGAAACCAGTGGAGTGCAACAGCGTCTCGCACACGGTCTCATGACCGCCCAAACAATAATGGCACGTCTGGCACGGCACATGGTGGGTGGCTGTCACCCGGTCGCCCACGGCAAAGCCGGTCACCCCGGCGCCGGTCTCCACCACCTGGCCGGCGATTTCATGGCCAAGGACCAGGGGCGCCTTGTGCAGCCGGTACCATTCCATGACATCGCTGCCGCAGATACCGCTGGCCATGATCCTGACCAGAAGTTCGCCCGGCCCGGGCTCGGGCCGGGCCATCTCTTCCAGCCGGATGTCATGATTATTGTGGTATACCGCCGCCCGCATTGAAAAACCTCCATGGCCCAGCCGAGCCCTTGATATCACAAGAGAAATAGCTGTTTACCCCTTAATAATTTGATGAACTGGTAACAACCCGAAAGGCTTCAAATGCCACCCAATAAAATCAACAAGTTACAAGATGAATCACGTCCGTCGAGCGGGTTGTTGCGAGACCGACAATAATTTGAAAAAACAGTATATCCCAAGGAGACCGGCGAGACAATCGCCTTTTCCGCAACCGGCCGGCCCCTGCCTTCCTGACAAAAAATCCGGGTCGAAAAAGGGAGTGGCCGGGCCGCCGCAGTGTCGATATTTTCTTAAGATAAGGATTGTTTTTGGGCAACGTCTCTGGTATATGGTGATGTTTAAAACTTGACACAGGTTAAGGGGCGGAACCAACCGTATCCTTTATTCACTTAATCAACCAAACAACCAAACCAAAGGGCAAAAACAAAGATGACTGAAAAATCCTTAAACAACTCAGCCGAAGAAGCCGGCGCATCCACAGAGAACGACATGGAAATGGGCTTCGCAGACCTCTTTGAAATGGAGGAAAACAGCGCGGTCAGCAAGGTCGGCGACGTGCTGATGGGCACGGTGGTCGGCGTGGTCGATGAACATGTGCTGATCGATATCGGCGACAAGGCTGAAAGCTACGTCCCCATCTCCGAGTTCAAAAGCGAAGGCGGCGAACCTGAAATTCAGGTCGGCGACACCTTTGAAGTATTTGTTGAGAAGAGAAAAGAAGAGGGCGGCCTGCTGCTCTCCCGGGAAAAGGCCATCGGCATCAAGGTCTGGGAGGCCATTGCCAAGATCCAGGCCGCGGACGGCACCATTGAGGGCCGGATCGAAAGCCGGGTCAAGGGCGGCATGTCCGTTGACCTCGGGGTCCCCGCCTTCCTGCCCTACTCACAGATTGATCTCCGTCCGGTAAAGGATCTGGACGCTTTGATAAACCAGACCTTTGAGTTCAAGATCCTCAAGTTCAACCGCAAGCGGAACAACGTGGTCATCTCCCGCCGGGTAATCCTTGAGGAAGAGCGGAACGCCAAACGGGAAGAGATGCGCTCCACCCTCAAGGAGGGCATGACCATCAAGGGTAATGTGACCAATATCACCGATTACGGCCTGTTCATCGACCTGGGCGGCATGGACGGCCTCTGCCATATCACCGACCTCTCCTGGGGCCGGGTTTCCCATCCCTCCCGGCTCTACAAGGTCGGCGACGAAATCGAGGTCAAGGTTCTCAAGTATGACCGGGAGAACGACCGGGTCTCCCTGGGGGTCAAGCAACTCAAGGACGATCCCTGGGCCACGGTCACCGAGCGCTACCCGGTGGGCTCCAAGACCACCGGCAAGGTGGTGAGCATCACCGATTACGGGGCCTTTGTCGAGATTGAGGAGGGAGTGGAGGGGCTGATCCATATCTCCGAGATGACCTGGTCCAAGAAGCCGCGCCATCCCTCGAAGATGGTCTCGGTCGGCGACCTGGTCGAGGTGCTGGTGCTCAACATCGAGACCGAGACCAAGCGGATCTCCCTGGGGATGAAACAGCTGCAGCCCAACCCCTGGGACCTGGTGGTGGAGAACTACCCGGTGGGCTCGATCATCGAAGGCAAGATCAAGAACATCACTGATTTCGGCATCTTCATCGGCATCGAGGAGGGCATCGACGGCCTGATCCATGTCTCCGACCTCTCCTGGACCGAGCGGATCAAACACCCGTCCGAGAAATACGCCAAGGCCGAGACCATCCAGGCCGTGGTGTTGAAGATCGACCGGGAGAACGAGCGCTTCTCCCTGGGGGTCAAGCAACTGGAGCCGGATCCCTGGCAGACGGCCATGGAAAAATACCCGCTGGGCACCACGGTGGAAGGCCGGATCACCAATGTCACCGACTTCGGGGTCTTTGTCCAGTTGGAAGAGGGCGTCGAAGGGCTGGTGCATGTTTCCGAGATCAGCAAGGAGAAGGTCAATACCCCGGTGGGCATGTACACCGTGGGCGATCCCCTGCGAGTAATGGTCATCAACGTCTCGGCCAAGGACCGGAAGATCGGCCTGTCGATCAAGGCCCTTGAGGAGGGCGTTGACCAGGGCTCCTACGATGATTACAAGAAGAAGCAGACCAGCGGGCCTTCCACCATCGGCGACCTCCTCAAGGAGGCCAGCGAAAATCGGGAGACCAAGGAACAGACCGTGTCCGCCGACGCGGAAGAAAACAAGGAATAGCGGCCAAGCCGCCTGTCATGCAACTCCGTCGGCAACATCCGGTTCTTTTGGGGCTCTTCATCCTGGCCGGGATATTCTTCCTTTTTGCCGGAGGAATATCCCTGCTTGTTTCATCGCTGACCAGCCGCAACGGTACCGCCGCGCTGTTCAGCAGCACCAACGGGATCGGCGTTGTTGAACTCAAGGGGCTGATCACCTCTCCGGAAGAGACCATTGCCATACTCACCGATTTCCGGCGCAACGACAAGATCAGGGCCATCGTTCTCCGGGTCGACAGCCCCGGCGGAGCGGTGGGTGCGGCCCAGGAGATCTATGCGGAGGTAAGGCGCACCAATAAAGTCAAGCCGGTGATCGCCTCCATGGGCTCGGTGGCCGCTTCGGGCGGATACTATGCCGCCATCGGCGCGGCCCGGATCTTTGCCAGCCCGGGCACCATCACCGGCAGCATCGGGGTGATCGTCAAGTTCGCCAACCTGAAAGAACTGTTCGCCAAGATCGGTTACAAGAGCGATGTGGTCAAAAGCGGCGCGCTCAAGGACATCGGCGCCACAAACCGGCCGATGAGTCCTGCGGAACGCGCGCTGCTCCAGGGGGTGGTCGACTCCATTCACAGCCAGTTTGTTCTGGATGTGGTCGAGCAAAGGGCCCTGCCGGAAAAAAAGGTGCGGGAACTGGCCGACGGCCGGATCTTCAGCGGCCAGCAGGCCCTGGAGCTGGGGATGATCGACGAACTGGGCAATTTCACCGATGCGGTACTGGCGGCCGCCCGGCTTGGCGGGGTGCCGGGAAACGAGACCCCGGAGTTGATATATCCTGAACACCGGACAACGCTGCTCGACCTGATTGCAACCAAAACACCCTTAAAGATACTGGATTCCATTCTGCAAACACAGCCGGTTCTCGCTTACCAATGGACCGGAATCCAATAACGTAAAGATAAAAGGCCATGCTGAAAAGAGACCTGATTAACAAAGTTACCGCGCAACTTGACGGCTATCTGAAAAAAGATATTGAGCAAGTTATTGACATTATTTTAGAAACCATGGCCGACGCCCTGAACCAGGGCCGGCGGGTGGAGATTCGCGGCTTTGGCAGTTTTGCGGTCCGGCAACGGAAGGCCCGCAAGACCAAGAATCCGAAGACCGGGACGATCATGGATATCCCGGCCCGCAAGACCCTGCATTTTACCATGAGCAAATCGCTGAAAGAGTCCCTGGTAAAGGCGGCGGAATAAAACAGGCCCGCCGGCCGGGACCCAGGGGCCGGCCTTAACCGAGAAACGGCCCCACGTCGCCCTTGCCGGACCGCAACACCTCGGGCCGGTTTTCGATCAGGGCAATCACCGTGGACGGGTCGGGATAGACCCGGCCGCCGTCAATGACCAGGTCCACCAGTTTGCCCAGGAGTTGCTCGAACTCAAAGGCCTCGGAACAAGGTGAAGCCTCTGGATCAAGGATGGCGCTGGTGGTGACAATGGGGTTGCCCAGTTCCTCGACCAGGGCCAGGCAGATCCGGTTGTCCGGAACCCTGATACCGACTGTCTTCTGCTTGGTGACCATGATCCTGGGTACCAGTTTGGTGGCGGGCAGGACAAAGGTGTAGTGGCCGGGCAGATGTTTTTTCATCAGCCGGTAGGCGGTATTGGAGACATACCCGTAATCGCTGACATTCTTGAGGCTGGAGCACATGAAGCTGAAGGGCTTGTGCTTTGGCCTCTTTTTGATTTGGAAGATCCGTTTCACCGCCTTCTGGTTGAAGATATCGCAGCCAATGCCGTAAACAGTGTCCGTGGGATAACAGATGACCGCGCCGCTCCTGAGCTTATCCGCCATCTGGCGGATAAGACGCGGCTGAGGATTATCAGGGTTGATATTGAGCAACATAAGGGTTGTGGTCGTCTCAAGATCGGGTTGAAGGGTAAGCGTTTGCAGGGCAGGAGGCAACCCGGAGTCCGGCGGCTTACCCCTGTGAGTGGTTACGTTGAAGGGGATCATGGCCCGGCACCGGGCCTGTTCGCCACTGCTGGCCCGCTATCATCGCACGAAACCGCGACCAAATCCAGGAGATTTTTTATAGGCCGGTTATGATCGCCGCGGGAATCGACATCGGCACTAACACCTTCCGGCTGCTGATCGGCGAGATTGTCGGCCAAGGGATCCACCCCCTGGCCAGGGGGTTGGCAACGGTCCGGCTGGGCCAGGGATTGGCCAACGGCCGGATCATCAACCAGGAGGCGATCAAGCGGGGCATCACCGCCCTGGCCGGGTTCCGCGGTCAACTGGACCGCTTCCAGCCCCGGACCGTCCGGGCCTGCGGCACCGCTGCCCTCCGCCAGGCCGGCAACCGGGACGAGTTCCTGGACCGGGCCCAACAGACTCTCGGCCTGCCCATTGAGATCATCAGCGGTGACAACGAGGCCCGGCTCGGCCTGAACGGGGTCTGCAATGCACTGGATGAGCCGATCCCCGGCCCCCTGCTCATTGTTGACGTGGGCGGCGGCAGCAGCGAGTTCATTGCCGTCCACGGAGACCGGCAACCCCTGGTCTTCAGCCTGGAACTGGGCGCGGTGGCCTTAAGCGAAGAGTTCCCGGCCATGGCGAACCCGGCAGGGGAGGATTATCAGGCCCTGGACCGGAAAATCGATATGGCCCTGGAGGCGGTGCTTGACCGGCTGCCGGCCGAACCGGCCCTGATCGGCTGCGGCGGCACCGTAACCAGTCTGGCCGCCCTGGACCTGGGGATGGTCTCCTACCAGGCGGAGCGGATCCAGGGACATTGCCTGGACCGGGCCCGCCTGACCGCGCTCTGGCAGCGGCTGGCCGGACTGACGGTGGCGGAGCGCTGCCGGCTGCCCCTGCTCGGCCCGGGCCGCGGCGACATCATCCTGGCCGGCGCCCGGATCTACCAGCGGTTGCTGACCCGGCTCGGGGTCACCGCAATGATGGTCAGCGACGCCGGTCTGCTGGAAGGAATCCTGCTCAGCAGCGCCGGCCGGAATGATCGTTCCCGCACCTGAAGGCAAGGGAAAAGTCTTTTGCATTTCCCAGTGTACTTTTGTATAAGAGGACCTTATTTATGACAAGCGTTCTTGTTTCGCTTTTTTGGTTTTCTCTGGGCCGGACCAGCCCCCGCTCAACCTCTTTTTCGTAGATTGCCGGTCCCGCGACCAACCGTGGTCGTAAGGTTTCGGTAAACCCCGTACGTTTGAGGTTGGACCGGGAAAGGGGTTTTCTTATACCGAACGGTGTAGCGGACCCTGAGCCGCGGCCGTGACGGCAAAAGCGGAATTTGAAACAACTTCGG